>NZ_JBHJQI010000040.1:0-60163 GCF_042262805.1 Streptomyces sp. NPDC056361 | reverse complement strand
GGGGCGGCGCCAGACGACGCCGCCCCGGGCCCGCCGCCGCGCCGCACCCCACCCGAACACGCTGAAAGTTGTACGTATGGAGAGGCTGCACTACCTCCGCCGCGGAGCCGGCGCGCCCCTGCTGCTCGTCCAGGGCACCGCCGCGCACTCCCTGCACTGGGGCGGGCGACTGCTCTCGCTCCTCGCGGAGTCGTTCGACGTGGTGGCGTACGACCACCGCGGCACCGGCCGCTCGGCACCCGTCGACCGGCCCTTCGGGGTGACGGACCTCGCCGACGACGCGGCCGCCCTGCTCGACGAGCTCGGCTGGCCGCGCGCGTACGTCCTGGGGGTCTCGATGGGCGGCCTCGTCGCCCAGGAGCTGGCGCTGCGCCATCCGGACCGGATCGCCGCCCTGCTGCTCGGCTGCACCCACACCGGGGGCGCCGGCGCGCCGCCCGAGGTCCTGGACGTCCTCGCCGCGGCCGTCGTCCGCGGCGACCCGCTGGCGACGGTGCGCAACGTGTTCCACGTCGGCGTGAAGGACCCGGACGGGGTGCGGGCCGGCGCCTGGGACGAGTACCGCGAGGCCGTCCTGACCCTGCCGGTGCCGCCGCAGGTGACGGCCGGCCAGATCGCCGCGGTGGCCCGGCACGGCACGGCGGACCGGCTGCCCGGCATCGGCGTGCCGACCCACGTCGTCCACGGCGACGCCGACCGGCTCGTCCCGCCGGACGCGGGCGAGAGGATCGCCCAGGCGATCCCGGGCGCCCGGTTCACCCTGCTCCCGGCCGGTCACTTCTTCTGGCTGGAGCAGCCGGAGGCCACGGCCGCGTGGATCGCCGGGGCCTGTGTCCCGCGGAGCGGCGCGGACCCCTCATCGGCGGAGTCGTAGAAGGAGAGTGAGAGCGGACATGACGAACTTGGAGATCGAGCGGAAGTTCACGGTCGCCGACGACTGGCGCGTTCCGGCCGGTGCCCCGTCGGGCGACCTCCGGCAGGCGTACCTCAGTCCGCCGGGAGCCGGCAGCGAGATCCGGGTCAGGGCCAAGGGGACGACCCGGGTGATGACCGTGAAGGCCGCCGACGTGGGCGGGGACCCGCTGGTGCGCCGAGAGGTAGAGTTCCCGATCGCCGACGAGGTGTTCGAGCAGCTCTGGGCGCTGGCGGGGGAGGACCGGCTGAGCAAGCGCCGCTGGTCGGTCCCGATCGACGGCGCGACCGCCGTGGTCGACGTGTACGAAGGGGAGTTGGCGGGTCTGCGGGTCGTGGAGGTCGAGTTCGACAGCGTCGAGGCGGCCCGCGCGTTCCGGCCGCCGGAGTGGTTCGGCGAGGAACTGACCGGGGATCCGGCGTGGAGTAATCGCGAACTGGCCGCCCGCGCCTTTCCCGGTGGGCGAATGCCCCGCCCCTGACCCAAATGTGACGCATGGCCGTGCGGGCAACCCCTGATAGGTACCCGGCGTCCTCATGACCGTGCACTCCTTGCCTTCGATTATCACTCGCGCCCGGTGGTAATCGAAGGCATTGTGCTCGTTGGGGCCATTTGCGCAGGGGGCGAGGTGCTTGAGAGTTCACCAGTTCAGGCGGGGGCGTGCACAGAGTTCTGTGCGATCATGGTGGCCGCCAAGCGGCCGCTTACTTCCTGCAACCGAGCGATCAATGCAACTTTAGGGGAATTTTGCACTGCCATGGGATTTGCCACACTCGCGGACGCAATACTCGGACTTCCTGGCGCCCGCGTGACGCCATTTCATTTGCTTGAGGTGGCGCATGCCTACCGGTAATTCCGATCGACCGGACCAGCCACCGCTCCCGGAGGAGGAGTTCAGACGGCTGCTGTCCGCGTCGCGCACCTCGCTGAGCCGGATCGCCCGTGAGGCGGAGGAGGTCTCGGCCGCCATCGAGGCCGCCACGGCCGGGCTCGTACGGCTCCGGCCGGCGGAGCGGAGCGCGGTCGACGCGGAGCTGATCGTCGGGCAGGACCGGATCGCCGAACTGCTCGACCGGGTCCCGTCCCTGGCGCAGGAGGAGATCATCTCCATGCACCCGGGGATCGTGCTCCCGTCGACGGAGCTCGCCGACGGTATGCAGCGCAATCACAACCTGCCCGAGGGCGTCGCCATGCGCACCATCCACCTCACCCCGATGAGCCGCGTGCCGCGGGGTGCGATGCACCTCCAGTCGCTGGTCGACCACGGCGTCTCGGTGCGCCTCGCCAACGCGCTCCCGTTCCGGCTCATCATCGTCGACCGGTACTGGGCGATGGCGCCCGCCTCGGCCGCCGAGGGCGAGATGGCGCTGATGCTCTTCCGGGGCGGCAGCATCGTCCAGCTGCTGACCAAGGTCTTCGAACTCTGCTGGCTCATGGCGTCCCCACTGGCCGAAGCCACGGAGACCGTCGTCGACGAACCGACGCCCCAGCAGCGCATCATGCTCAGGGCCATGGTGTCGGGGATGAAGGACGAGGCCGTGGCGCGCGAACTCGGCGTGTCGATCCGCACCTACCGGCGGCTGCTCGCCGGCCTCATGGACCTCATGGGCGTCGAGTCCAGGTTCCAGGCCGGGGCCAAGGCGATGAGCATGGGCTGGCTCCAGTGATCCGCCGGCCCGCCGCCGACACGGGCCGGCTCAAGTGATCCGCCGGTCCGCCGCCGCCACGGGCCCGTCCCGGAGCGGTGGCGGACCGGTGCGGGGTCAGGCGTCGACCGGGGCCGCGATCTGGACGCGCTTCAGGTGCCGCGAAGCGTCCTCGAAGGCGTTCCGGGAGTGCAGCATCCGCCAGTTGTCCCAGACGATCAGGTCGCGCCGTTCGTAGGTGACCGCGATGTGGTTCTCGTCGTAGATCTCCTTGCCGCGCTCGCGGAGGCGCGCGGCGAGCTCGTCGCCCTCGGGCACGATCATGTTGTTGTACGAGAAGCGGAACACCCGGCCGCCGTTGCGGTTCTCCAGGACCGGGTGCGCGACCCGGACGTCCACGCCGCGCCGCGAGAGGCCCTCGGTCGACTTCCACTCGTACGTCGTGTCGAACAGGCGCTGCCGCTCGTCCTCGGTGAACTCGTCGAGGATCTGGTTCCCGTCGAGCATGGTGGTCTCGCCGCCCTCGCCGGACGCCGGCGTGACGCACCACAGGCCCAGGTAGCGCGGCGGGACGCCGCGGAACTCGTAGCCCTCGCTGTGCGGCAGCAGCGACTTGCGGTTCTGCGCGTGATAGGTGTCGTCCATGTCGGCTTCGGGCTTCAGATCGCCGACGACGGTCCCCGTGGGCGTCGGCTGGAAGTCGCCGAGCTCCTTCAGGAACGCGACGTGGTCGAAGGACTTCGGCACGTTGACCACGTGCACGTACCCGTTGTTACCAAGCAGCTGGTGGAATGCGTAGCGGAGGACGCCGTCGGACAGGAGATCCCCGTTGACGTCGGTGCAGGACAGGACGCTATCCGGCAACTTGCTCACGATTCTTGACTTTCCGTTCTCTTGATGGATCGGTCGGATTCGAGTGCGTTTGCCGGAAGGTGAGACCCGGAGCTGCTTCGGACGTCGCCCCACCGACGTGCGCGCGCTAACCCCAGATGAGGTCCTCGAGTATCAGAGCCCCGTCCGTCGCGGCGCTCGCCACGTGATGACGGTCGTTCTCGGCGGCCGGTGCGGCCTGGGCCACCACGAACAGCGCCAGAATCACGGTCGCCGCCAGGTTCGTGGCCACCAGGAAGGATCGCTTCCCGGCAAGCTGGTCGTGGGTGTTGCGGGTGTGTGAATTGCGTGCCATGTTTGTGCTTCCGCTTCTCATGTTCGGGAAACGGCAGCGCCTTTGGTGAAGCGCTGCGAATTACGTAGGTGCTCAAGATTCTTGTGGAGCACCCGAACAGGGGCAAGGCTTCGAGCCTGGCGCGGAGAGGCCGTGGCAGCAATGGGCCGAGGTCCCCCCGGCCCCGCTCCCGACGCGCTCAGCCCAGCGGCTCCGGCACCGGCAGCACGCCGTCGACACCGAGGCCCGCGGCCTCCGGCAGTTCCAGGACAGGACCGCGGTAGGCGACTCCGCCCCGGACGGGGGAGGCGCCCAGCCACAGCGGCGCGTCGAGGTCGACATGGGTCACCGCGGTGCGCGCGGCGACCACGCTCGCGGCGGCGGTGATGGAGATCTCCGTCTCCAGGGAGCAGCCGATCATGCAGGTCAGCCCGGCCGCCTCGGCGATCGAGACGATGCGCAGCACGCCCCGCACGCCACCGCTCTTCTGCACCTTGACGCTCAGGATGTCCGCCGCCTCCTGGCGCACGACCTCCAGGGCGTCCTGCGGGGTGAGCACGCTCTCGTCGGCCACCACGGGGGTGGCGACCCGCTCCCGCACGAAGCGCAGCCCGCGCAGGTCCCGCGCCGCGACCGGCTGCTCGATGAGCTCGATGTCCGCCCCGCGGTCCTCCAGGAGCTGCACCGCCCGCACGGACTCCTTGGCGTTCCAGCCCTGGTTGGCGTCGAGGCGGAGCCGGATGTCGGGGCCCACCGCCTGGCGCACCGCCTCCACCCGCTGGACGTCGTGCGCGATGGCGTGGCCGACCTTCAGCTTGAGCGCCGTGAAGCCGTCCTTGACCAGCTCGGTCGCCCGCAGCGCCATCTCGTCCGGGGTGCCGAGGCCCACCGTGATGCTGGTCTCCATGGTCCCCCGGGCGCCGCCGAGCGCGCGGTAGAGCGGGACCCCGAGGCCGCGGGCGAAGGCGTCGTGCAGGGCGATCTCGACGCCGGCCTTGGCGCCGCCGTTCCCGAGGATGCTCCGCTCGACGAGGTCGCAGGTCTCCTCCAGGTCCTCGGTGCGCCGGCCGACGACGGCCGCGCGCAGCGGCCCGTTCAGCGCGGCCACCACGCTTCCCGGGGTCTCACCGGTCACGGCCGGCATGGACACGGCCTCGCCCCACGCCGAACTGCCGTCCTCCAGGACCAGTTCGACCAGGGTGACGTGGGCCACGTCGACGGTTCCCCGGATGACCGAGGAGTACGGCATCCGGAGGGGGACCTGACGGTGGTGGACGACAAGGTCGGTGATGCGCATGAACTGCCTTTCCTGTTCTCGTTCAACGTGACGCGTCGGGGCGCGCGACCGGGCACGCGGTCGCACGGCCCCGCCGTCGGATGCGGGAACGCCCCGCCTACGCCGTCCCGGGGCGCGACCGCTCCACGGGGCGGGACAACTCGTGGTACCCGAACTCCTGACGGGCGGCGGCCAGCGACTGCCCGGCCAGCACCGCCGCCACGATCCGCTCCTCGCGGTCCCTGATGTCGGCCACCAGACGGGCCACCTCCGCGGCTCGGTCCCGGGGCACCACGACCACCCCGGACTCGTCGGCGCAGACGAGGTCGCCGGGAGCCACGCGGACGCCGCCCACCTCCACGACGCCGCCCACCTCCCGCAGGCGCACCCGGTTCTTCCCGGAGCGCATGAACACCCCGCGGGCCCACAGCGGATGGCCCACCTCGCGACTGCCGCCGACGTCCCGGCACACGCCGTCGATCACGGTGCCGGCCACCCCCCGGTGACGGGCGACCCGGCTGAGCACGTCGCCCCACACCGTGGCCTCCGTCCGGCCGGAGTTGGCCACGACGACGACGGCCCCGGCGGGCACGTCGTCGAGGAAGTCGCCGGCGGGCCCGGCCTCGCCCTCGCGCACCGGCTCGAACCGGACCGTGAAGGCGGGGCCGGCGACGAACCCCCGGCCGGAGAGGTGGCGCAGCCCCGGCACGCAGCCGTCGAGCCGCAGCATGTCCAGCGCGTCGCTGACCGCCGCCGTGTCGGCGGCCGACAGCTCCGCCGGTACCGTCGCCGACTCGTTCACGAGGTGCTCCCCGAGACGCGGACGGACAGTTTGCGCCCGCCCTGGAAGACGTTCACGCGGTCACCGGTCGAGGCCTTCGCCCCGAATCCGACGAACCGCCCGCCCCAGACGAACGAGTCGAGGCTCACGGCCATCGGCACCGTCCTGCCGTCCTCGCACAGCACCGGGCAGGTCAGAGGCGGCACGTACTCCTGCAGCAGGCGGCCCTGCGCGGCCCCGTCGGCGACGGCGTCGCCCCAGACGTCGCCGCGCGTCGCCCGGCCCACGAGGACCCCGTCGCCGCGGATGTCGTACGGCTCCTTGAGGACGAAGTCCGCGGCCCGGGCCCGGATCTCCGCCTCGGGCGGCAGGCCGGCGCCCCCGCGCAGGGCGCGCGACCAGGGGAGGACCTCCGCCACGAGCGCGCGCTCGGCCGCGTCGAAGCGGTCGGCGAACCGCGGGTCCTGCACCAGCGCGAGCGCCAGCTTGCTCTCCGCCACGTAGCGGGCGCCCATCGGGTTGAGGTGCAGGAACCCCTCGTGCGCGAGGGCCAGGCACCACCGGTCGACCAGGTCCGCGGAGTCCTCCACGAGCCCGCGCCACAGCACGGTGTTCACCTTGTTCCAGCACAGGTCGGCCGGCCGTCCGGCGAACCGCACGGCACCGTCGACGAGCTCGATCTCGCGCGGGTCCGCCAGGAACGCCGTGGCGCCCCGCGCGTTCAACTGCGCGACCAGTTCCACCGATTCGATGCCGGCTGCGTCCCGGGGCTGGAGCACCGCCACCCGGATGCCGGCGGAGGGCGCGCCGTGCCGTCCGGCCTCGGCCAGGAGGTGGGCGGCGAAGGCGCGGTCGTCCCGGAAGGCGAAGTCGCCGGGATCGCCGCCGTCGAGGCCCAGCTGCCGGTGGACGTCCGCCACGACGGCGTTGATCCGCGGGGTGAAGACGGCGCCCGCCGGCGCGTCCGCGTTGTTCTCCAGGAACCGCGGCCGGCCGGTCCGCGCGTCCACGTAGCCGTCGATCCGCGCGACGCCCACATGGTCACGGCCGGCGTCGCACGCGAGGATCAGCCGCTCCGCGGCGGGGGAGAGTCCGAAGAAGGCCCGCACCTCCGGGTCCGCGCGGTACAGCGCGAGCACCCGGTCGAGGAGCGCGACATAGGCCTCGACCCGGGACACGTGGTCCGCGACGCGCGACGCCTCGACGAACAGCGCGCTCGGCGAGAGGGGGAAGGGGCGGTTGCGCAGCGGCGGGCCGGCCTCGACGCGCTCGGAGGTCAGGCCCAGCGCCCGGTCGGGGTACCGCGCGAGCTCGGCGGTGGTCACCCCGGTCCTGATCCAGTCAATCAACGGGGCTCCACGACACGTCGGTGGCCGGGACCTCGCCCCGTACCTCGGCGAAGTACCGGTCCACGAGGCGGCCCGTGACCGGGGACGCCGGCCACGCCCGCACCTCGGCGGCGTCGATCGCCCGCACGGTCGCGAACTCCAGGCCCGTGCCGCACAGGAACACCTCGTCGGCGCCGCGCAGGCGGTCCGCGTCGATCGCCGCCGGCGCGGCCGGGATGCCGAGGGTCCGGCACGCGGCCAGCACCCAGGCGCGGGTGACGCCCGGCAGGACGCCGTCGCTGAGCGGCGGCGTGCCGAGCACGCCGTCGCGGACGGTGCACAGGGTCGCGGTCGGGGCCTCGGCGACATGGCCCTTGGGCGTCGTCAGCAGGCAGCCGTCGTATCCGGCGGCCTTCGCCTCCATCAGGGCGACGCGCGAACCGGCGTACTGGGAGATGCTCTTGGCGTGGGTGGGCAGGACGGCGGCGGACGGCCGCTGCCAGCCGCTCACGTGCAGCCGCATGCCCTCCGACCGGGCCAGCCAGCGCTTGCGGCCCATCGGGCGCACGGTGACGGTGAGCGCCGAGCGGACCGGGGCGTCGATCAGGCCGGGGCCGTCCGCGCTGACGCTGATCCGGCAGTAGGCGTCGTCCGTCAGGCCGTTGAGCTCGGTCAGCTCGTCGACGATCTCCGCGAGCCGGTCGACACCGGGGTCGGGCAGCCGCATCGCGTCCATCGACGACCGGAGGCGCTCCACGTGCTGCGCCAGCAGCCAGGGCCGCAGTCCGCCGTCGGTGCGCCGGTAGAGCCGTACGCCCTCGAAGACCGAGAGTCCGTAGCGCAGCGCCATGCTGTCGACCCGCAGGGCCGCCTGGTCGGCGGGGACCGTCCGGCCGGCGTGGAACACCGTGTCCGCGGGTCCGGCGCCGTTCCGGAGGTCAGGCGTTGTCGTCATCACTGCCCTGCTGGTACCTGAAGACCGGTTCCGACGGGTCGTAGCCCGCGGCGAGGATCATGTCGAAGTGCCGGTGGCGCAGTTCGAGGGCGCGGGCGAGCGCGCCGCGGGCCCCCTCCTGCAGCTCGGGCGTCGTGCAGTAGCGGCGCAGCAACTCCCGCGCCGCGTCGGCGTGTTCGTCCTCCAGCTCGCTCACCGCGTCGGCGTCGTGGTCGGCCGAGGCGTGGTGCACGAAGAACTCGAGCCCCGACGCGGGGAGCGCGTACACGTCCCGCATGACGGAGAGCATGCTGTTCCCGCCGTCGCTGACGATCGGGGGCTGGCCCTCCATCAGCAGCAGTACGGAGGCGACGCCGGCGGTGAAGTGGACGTCCGAGTTGCACACCGACACGTTGTGCTCGATCACGGCCCGCGTCTCGGGGCGCGGGTCCTCGGTCGACAGCGACTCCCGGGGCACGCCCACCGAGACGCCGAAGTCGGCGAACGTCTCCAGATGGCGCTTGCTGCCGCTGAGGGCGCCGGTCTCCTCCTCGTAGACGTTCTCCACGAGGAGCGAACGCAGGCGGTAGTCCTCGATGCGCGAGGCGATGCCCAGGATGTTGCGGGTCCACATGCTCTTGATGGGCCAGCGGTGGCGCACGAACTCGGCGAGCAGGCGCTCGGTGGCCTTGCCCGTCAGGATCGTCTGGTAGAGCGGGCTGGTCATCTTGCGGCGCTCGCGGATCATCCGGTCGAGGCCGTCGACGAAGTCGGTCACGTCACTTCCGTTCTTCGAGGGTCAGGGAGGGCGGGGTGTCCGTGTCCCCGGTGCGGTCAGGCCCCCGGTGGGGGGCCGCGTCGACGAACGCCAGGATGTGGTCGAGCGACCGCGAGAAGAGGTGCCCGGCCTGGTCGATGTCCAGGTCGAGCACGCCCGCGGCCCAGGCCGCCGACTCCTGCCGCCGCCTCGTCGCCGTCTCCTCCCGCAGCACCCGGGCCAGCGGGGCCAGCGGCCGGAGCGTGAAGTCGTCCCGGCCCCGGGACCGCAGATAGGCGAGCAGCAGCTCCAGGACGAGGTTGCCGCCGCCCTTGCCGATGCCGTCGAACGACGCGTCGACGTGGGAGGCCCCCGCACGGAGCGCGGCCAGGGTGTTGGCGAGGGCGAGCCGCAGGTTGTCGTGCCCGTGGAAGCCGATCGGCACGGGCACGGCGGCGCACAGGGCCCGGACGAGCTCGTCGGCCGCGTCGGGGGTCAGGCTGCCGTTCGAGTCGGCGACGTACAGGGTGCCGGCGCCGAGCTCGGCCGCCGCCGCGGCGGCCTCGACCACCGCGTCCAGGACCTCCGAACTGACCCGGGTCAGGTTGACCGCCGTCTCCAGGCCCGCCCGGCGCGCCCGGTCGAGCACCGGCCCGATCTCCCCGGCCCGCGCCACGGACACCGGAAAGCGCACCGCTCCGACGCCGTGACCGGCGAGCGCGGCCCAGTCGGGCTCGTCGCCGAACGGCTTCACCATCATGACGACGGTGGCCGGACCCGCCGCCGCGACGAGCTCGCCCAGCAGCTCCCGCGAGGGGAAACCGGCCCCGGCGTTGGCGTACCCGACCTCGATCCGCCGGACCCCGGCGGCCGCGACGGCGTCGACGACGGCGTGCGCCTGGTCCGACGTCCACGCGTGGTCGTTGAGGTAGCCGCCGTCCCGCAGCGTCACATCGGTCACCTGGACGTCGGCGACGCGTTCGGCCGTACCCGGCCGCGGCCGGGCGAGCGCGGACCGGGTCATCCGGAGATCACCTGCTCCAGTACGTCGTACGCCTCGGCGAGTTCGTCCAGGCCGACCCGCTCGCGCGGGCCGTGCGCCAGTTCCGGGTCCCCGGGGCCGAAGTTCGCGGCGGGAATGCCGAGTTGGGCGAGCCTTCCGACGTCCGTCCAGCCGAGCTTCGGCCGCACCCGATCCCCGACGAGACCGCTCAGCCGGGTCAGCACGGGGTGGTCGAGGGACGGCGGCGCGGCGGGCGAGTCCAGCGTGACCTCCAGGTCCCGCGCGTCCGGTCCGAGGAGCTCCCGGAGCTCGGCGAGCACCTCGTCCCCGGTGCGGTTCGGGGCGTACCGGGCGTTCAGGTGCACCACGCACCGGTCCGGCACCACGTTGCTGTCGCCGCCCGCGGCGACCCCCACCACCTGCAGCGCCTGCGGGTAGCGCAGGCCGTCCAGCGTCACCACCTCCGGCTTGTGGGAGGCGCAGCGCTCCACGGCGGGCAGCGCCACCTCGACGGCGTTGACGCCCTGCCACGGGCGGGCGGTGTGCGCGGCACGGCCGTGGAAAGCGGCGCCGACCCGCAGGCTGCCCTGGCAGCCCGGCTCCAGCCAGCCGCCGGTGGGTTCGAGCAGGATCGCCGCGTCGGCCCGCAGGAGTTCGGGGTGCAGACGGCTCAGGCGGTGCATGCCGCTGCGGTGGCTGCCGACCTCCTCCTGGTCGTAGAAGACCAGCGTGCAGTCGTGCTCCGCCCCGCGCACCGCGTGCTCGGCGAGCCGCAGCAGGACGGCGAGGCCGCCCTTCATGTCGACGGCACCGCGTCCGGTCACCGCGCCGTCCGCCAACTCCGCCGGCTGCGGCGGGACCGTGTCCGGCACCGTGTCCAGATGCCCCGCCAGCAGGACCCGCCGGTCGCGGCCGAAGTCGCTGCGCGCGACGACCGCGTCGCCGAGCCGCAGCACCTCGAAGAACCCGAGCCGGCGCAGCCGCTCCTCCACGAAGTCCGCGACGGCCGCCTCGGAACCGCTCACCGACGGCATGCGGATCAGGCGCAGCGCGAGCTCGCCCAGTTCCCCGCCCAGCCGCCCGGTCCGCTCCGCGGCGCCGGGGACGCCCGGAGCACCGTACGGCGTCACAGCGCCCCGCCCGTGTCGGGCCCGTGGAAGGTGCCGCCGACGCGTGCGCCGGCGCCCATGCTGACCACGCCCACGTCCGGGTCGGCCACACCGCGCACGATCGCCCCGGCGTAGTGGTCGCCCGCCATGAAGACACCCCAGTTCAGCACGGAGGGCCGGGTGGCGTCGCCGTCCGTGAAGGCCTCAGGGGCCGGTGCGACACGGCGCTGTACGACGAACGGGCTGAGGAGCGCGTCGTCGAGCGCCCGGCGCCATTCGGCCTCGCTCATCAGCCAGCCGGCCGCGAAGCCCATGCCGCCGTGCAGCAGGCTGGGCTTGAGCACCAGGTCGGCGCGGTTCTCCACGCAGTACGCCTCCAGATCGACGTACGCGCCGCCCACCTCGACCTCGCCGCGGTGCACCCGCCGGGTCCAGGGGACGAAACGGTCGACCAGGGCGAGGTCCTCGGCGGACAGGGACTGCCGCACCCGCTCGTCGCCGAGCAGCGCCAGCGCCCGCTTGTTCCCGTACATCTCGGTGTCGAGGGGCGCGAAGACCGTGACGCCGCCGCTCTCGTGACAGCGCAGGACGGGCTCGATCAGTTCGAGTTCGCCCTGCTCCTCCAGCAGGTCCTCGATGATGAAGAACCGGTAGACGATGTCCACGGGCCGGTCCCCGACGTACAGCCGCCCGTCCCGGGCGTCGATCTGCCCGGTGTGGCAGGCCACCGCGTCGATGCCGTACGCGCCCAGCAGCTCCGCCATGAAGCCGAGCCTGCGCTCCAGGCCCGTGAAGCTGCTCGGGGTGTCGACGATCGCGACGAACGGGCGGTCGCCCCAGTACGGCGCCGTGTGGGTGTCCAGCATGACGCGGACGATCTCGCCGAGGGTGTCGACGTGCCGCAGCCGCTCCCGCTCGGCGAAGTCGGCGATCGCCGGCACGTTCCGCAGCGCGCGGTTGATCTCGGCGTTCTCGAAGCCGCCGAGGGCGCTGCTGATGTTGAACTCCAGCAGCCGGAAGCCCTCGCCGTCGTGGTACAGATCCGCACGGCCCAGCGGCACCGGCGGACGGTCCGCCGTCCGGCGGACCGCGTCGGCCTGCGAGGGCGTCATGCCGACGAGCTCGCAGTAGCGGGCCAGGTCGCCGTCGGCCACCAGATCCGGCAGCGCGGTCAGCAACCGGAAGACCCCGGCCAGGTCGCTGCCCAGACCCTCCTGCTGCGCGTGGTCGAGGAAGACGGGACGGTTCAGGAACGCCCCGCCGTAGGCGACGCGCAGGAGCTCGGCGTCCATGGTCTTCTGCACGGCGTCGCGGACCGCCCGGTCGTCGACGGACGCGACGTACCGCTGGGTGAGGTGGTTGGTCACGACTCTTCCTTCGTGGTGCGGCTCTCGGGAGTGGGCGCGGCGGTGGCGGTGGCGTGCGCGGGCGCGTGCGCGTCGCCCGGTCCGGACGTGTCGCCCGGCCCGGACGCTTCGCCCGGCCCGGACGTGTCACCCGCTCCGGACGTGTCACCCGGTCGGGACGTGACGTGCCGCAGGCCGAGGAACCAGGCGGCGGCCGTCGTCAGCACGCTGAGGACACCCGCGCCCAGGAACACCGGCGCCGGATCCCCGTGGTTCATCGTCGTCAGCGCGCCGCCGACGAGCGCCCCGACCGGGCTGGCGACCAGGGCGGTCACCCGGGCCGTGGCGGTGACCCGGCCGAGCAGGTGACGGGGCACGACGCTCTGGCGGACGGTGCGGATGATGACGACCGCGAGCACCGCGGAGGCGCTCATCGTGAGGTTCAGGAGCAGCAGCGGGACCAGCGACGTCGCCACACCGAGACCGGTCAGCGCGGTGCCCAGGCAGGCCGCGCCCAGGGTGATCAGGACCTCGTGGCGCACCTTGCCGCCCAGCCGGAAGGCGGCGGCCGCGCCCAGCACCCCGCCCACCCCGCCGGCGGTGACGACGACGCTCACCGCGGAGTCCCCGAGCTGCAGGGTGTTGCGGACGTAGAACACCAGGAGCGTCGCCACGGCCAGGAACAGGTTCGCGCTCGCCTGCAGACAGGTGATGACGAGGACGACCCGCAGCGAACGCAGGCACCGCATCCCCTCCGCCAGGTCCTTGCCGATCCCGCGCAGGGCCACCGGCAGCGGCACGGACGGCGCCGCGCCGGACTGTTCGCCCTTCAGCACGGTGAAGACCGTGGCGAACGACACCACGAACGTGCTCGCGGTCACGACGAGCGCCGCCTGCAGACCCACCACGGCCGTCAGGACGCCCACCAGACCGGGGCCGACGATCTGAGCGCTCTGATTGGCCGCTTCCAGGAGGGAGTTGGCCCGGTGCAGCCGGTCCTCCTCCACGTTGTCGCGCACGGCCACGGCCAGCGCCGTCTCGAAGAACACGCCGGCCGCCGCGGCCACGAAGGCCAGCCCGAGGATCACCGGGACCCGGAGCAGGGACAGCGCGCCCAGCGTGGCGAGCGTCGCGAAGACCGCGAACCGCACCGCGTCCATCACCAGCATCACGGTGCGCGGGTTCATCCGGTCCACCAGCGCACCCGCCGGCAGACCCACCGCCAGATAGCCGACGGTGCGGGGGATGGCCGCGAGGACCGCGGCCGACGGACTGCCGCTGATCTGCAGGACGAGCAGCGGGATCGCGAGGATCGCGAGCCCGTCGCCGATCAGCGACACGGTCTGGCCGCCGAGGAAGATCTTGAAGGCCAGTGCGGAGGGCCGGGCGGGCGCCACCGGGGGAGGGGCGAGCGCCATTCAGGCCACCGCCTCGACCAGGGCGCCGACCACCTGGCACGCCTGGCTCATGGTCAGGGTCGCGAACCCCGCCGGCTCGACCGGCTCCCCGGCCGGCAGCGGACGGCCGTCCGGCGACAGCCGGTCGCCCCACCTGATCTGCCGGCGGAACGCCGCCGAAAGCTCCGAACCCCCGGCCGCCAGCCATTCGGCCACGACCCGCTGGATCTCGGGGGCCGTCCGGTCCACCCGCTCGGGCCAGGCCGAGATCGCCGTACGGACCCGGGTGAGCAGGTCCTCGACCAGCTCCACGTCGCGCGGCTCGCGCGAGGACGGCCACAGCAGGAACGGCGCGGTGGGCGCGATGACGAACAGCAGGGGAGCGGCCCAGGGCAGGTCGCGCACCACGGCCTCGTACATCCACTTGGTCTTCTTCGCGCCGCTGAAGAAGTACCCGCGGCGCTGCGGCGGATAGCCGCCCATCGCCAGGGCGCCCCACTGCACGTGCACGTCGAAGTCCCCGCAGACCGGGGGCTGTCCGGGCTCGCGGTGGGTGCCGAGGACCGCGTACAGCAGGGTGACCGCGTCCACGGACAGCAGCGGCGCGTGCAGCGGCGGCGCGGCGTCCGCGACCGTGAACCGCTCGGCGGTGACCGCCGCCCGCGCGGGCAGCAGGCTCGCCGCGACCAGCGCCTCGGCCGTCGGGTAGGTGACGGGACCCAGCCGGTAGCCCGACTCGTCCAGGGCCGGCTTGAAGCGCTCCACCGTTCCGTCGCGGTGGACGATCCGGTCGAACACGAAGGCCAGCGCCCGGGAGTCCGGGCCCGCGGCGCGGAGCAGCGTGAGCAGCACCTCCGTGACCCGGTCCTCCTCGCGGGTCAGCAGGTCGGAGTGGAACGAGGCGTCGGGGAAGTGCGCGCGCATCCGGCGCCGGTGCAGCTCGGTCAGCGGCAGCCGCTCACCGTCCCACTCGGTCTCCGCGTACGGGACGAACAGCGAGCCCTCGCCGTCGTGCCGCACCATGCCCTCCGGCGACCAGCGCCGGAGCGGCAGCCTGCCGCGCACACCGGCGTCGATCACGGAGCCGGGCAGGAAGAGGGTGTCACCGCCCGCGAGGGCGGTGTCCTCGGTCTGGTTGAAGTCGTAGAGGAGGGGGCGGGCTAGCCCCGGTACACGGCAGACCACCCGGTTGTAGTCCAGGACGGTGCTGCGCCCGGAGGCGATGTCGCCCCAGTCGGCCAGGTGCCCCGTGCGGATCGGGGTCAGCGGCAACGCGGCGACAGCCGCGGTCAGTTCGGCCATCGGGAGCTGTACGCGTCCCAGGTGGCGGGCGACGAATGCCGAGCTCCCCGACCGGAGTTCGCCCCAGGCCTCCTCGTCCAGGCCGATCTCCAGCAGGCCCTGCGGGTCCAGCCCGAGCGCCGTGGTCATCGGGCGGACGCCAGGTCCAGGACGGCCCGGCCGAGGATGCGCGTCACGTCGTGCACGCGCGGCGGCAGTTCGGGCAGCAGCGGCGACAGGTCCGTGCAGCCGACGACGACGCCGTCCCCGGGTTTCGTCCACGGCCCTTCGATGGCCTTGCGCAGCTGGGCCGAAGCCTCCTGGACGCGACCGGACTTGACCATCTCGACGCATTCCTGGATGTCGCGCTGCGTCGCGGGGTCCGGGTAGACGGGCGTGAGGCCCGCGTCCACCAGTGCCCGGTGCAGCAGGCCCAGCTTCAGGGCGCCGTCCGTGGCGGCGAGGGCGGGGCGCAGGACGCCGGCCTCCCGGAGGCCGGCGGCGACGACCTGGAGCATGTCGACCACGGGAACGTCCACCGCGGCCGAGACCTCGGCGTAGTACGCCTGGGTGGTGACGGAGGGCATCGCGATCAACTGGGCCCCGGCGTCCTGGAGTCGTCGCGCCACCGACTGGAGCTGCGCCACCGGCGAAGGCCCGTCGGACAGGAGGTGGTCGAGCCTGCTGGGGATGGCGGGGCTGGAGAGGAGGAGGACCTCCGGGTGCTCCTGGTCGCTGCCGGCCGTCGTCAGCTCGACGAGACGCATGTAGAAATTAGCGCAGGCAAGCGGCCCAAGCCCGCCGATAATGCCTATCTTCTGCCAGTGGTCTATCGCGGCGTTACTCACGTAGTTCAGCCTGCTTCGGGCAGCGGCCGGAAAACAACCCCAAACCGATGGCATATGACGGTCATGGCGCATAAGTGTCAACGGGCAAGCGGTGCAAACCGGGCATCCCGCAAGGTGTTGCGTAAGAATGTTGACGACTTTCAGACCTGAGTATTACGTTGATCGCCACTTCACGCTCGACGCCGGGGGAACGGCGTAATGGGGCGCACCGAACTCTTGTCCTTGATGGTGCAGCGGCTACTGGTTGGGCACGTCCGAACGCTCGGACGGCGGCGTTTTCACCGGCATCGGAGAGTGGTATCTCCATGCGTTCATCCGGGTCCCTTTCACGAGAAACGCGGCGGTTTTGAGCACTAAACAGAATCTCATGACGATCGGTTCTCTGGGCTCCACCGAGTTTGCCCTGCACGGGAAGCCGGCCATCAGATGGGGCGATCTGCCCCAGCGTGTCGGAAAGCCGGAATCGCGGCGCTACCAGAAGGTGCTGCTGCTGAATCCCTCGGCCACGCTCTTCCGCCACGACCTTCCACGATGTACGTACCCCCTCGGTCTGGGGTACATCGCTGCCGTCCTCGAGAAGTACGGCTACGAGGTCAAGATCCTCGACGTCTTCGCGGAGGGCTACTACAACGCCCAGCCCGTCGACGGCGACGAGCAGTTCCTCCGCTACGGCCTCTCGGACGACGACATCGTCAAGGTCATGAAGGAGTTCGGTCCCGACGTCGTCGGCATCTCGAGCATCTTCAGCAACCAGGCCGACAACGTGCACCACCTGCTGAAGCTGGCGGATCTCGTCACGCCCGAGGCCGTCACCGCGATCGGCGGCGCGCATGCGCGCTACTTCCCGAAGGCCTGCCTGGACGACCCGAACCTCGACGCGGTGTTCCTCGGCGAAGGCGAGATGACCTTCCTGCTGTGGATGGAACACCTCAACGGAAACGTGCACGAGGACGAGGTCCACGGCATCGCGTGGCGTGACGCCAACGGCAAGATCCAGATCAAGCCCGAGCTGCCGCTGATCAGCTCGATGCGGCCCGAAGGCCCCGAGACGGGCAAGTCCTCTCCCATGCTGAGCATGGCCGGCGAACTGGACCACATCCCGTTCCCCGCCTGGCACCACTACAACATGGAGAAGTACTTCGAGATCAAGGCCTACCAGTCGCCCTACACGGTCGGCTCCCGGGTGGGCCAGCTCTACACCAGCCGCGGCTGCACGGCCCACTGCACCTTCTGCACGACCACCCACTTCTGGGGCCAGAAGCTCCGCCGTCGAAGCGTCCAGGACGTGGTCGACGAGGTCCTGAGGCTGCGCGACGAATACGGAATCGACGAATTCCATATTCAGGACGACAACATCACGAACGACATGGACCACGCCCGCGAGCTGTTCCGCGCGTTCAAGGAAGTCGGCCTCCCCTGGGCGACCCCGCAGGGCACCGCCCTGTGGCGCATGGACGAAGAGCTGCTCGACCTCATGGCGGAGTCGGGCGCCTATCAGGTGACGTTCGCCATCGAGAGCGGCGTGCAGCGCGTCCTCAAGGAACTCATCAAGAAGCCGCTCAATCTCGAACGGACCTCGCACCTCATCAAGTACGCGCGAAGCCTGGGAATGCACGTCCACGGCTTCTTCATCATCGGCATGCCGCCGATGTTCGGAAACGCCGGCGAAAGCATCGAGGAGATGCAGGCGTCCTACGACTATGCCGAGGAAGCCGGATTCAGCAGTGCTTCGTTCTTCGCGGCGTCGCCGATCGTCGGTTCCGAGCTCCTGCGCGAGTGCATTCGCCAGGGGTTCGTGGACCCGGAAGAGTCTCTTTACCGCATGACCTACAAGCAGGGGATCATCAACGTCCCCGGCCTGTGGGACGGCGAAGAGATCGCGGAGCTCGCCGCGAAATTCAACCGGGACTTCAATGCGCGGCGTGACCGGGACTACACGCCGCAGAAGCAGTGGAACGCAAACCAGTACTGAAATCTGGGAGGGCGAAATGAGCAACACCAAGACGGCGAGCACGGGCTTCGCGGAGCTCCTCAAGGACCGGCGCGAGCAGGTCAAGATGGACCACGCCGCCCTGGCCTCGCTCCTCGGGGAGACCCCCGAGACGGTGGCGGCCTGGGAGAACGGCGAGGGCGGCGAGCTGACGCTCACGCAGCTGGGCAAGATCGCCGACGTGCTCGGCACGTCGATCGGCGCCCTCACCCCGGCGGCGGGCAACGACCTCGACGGCGGCGTCATCATCCAGATGCCGGACGAGCGCCCGATCCTCAAGGGCGTGCGGGACAACGTCGACTACTACGTCTACAACTGTCTCGTCCGCACCAAGCGTGCGCCGTCGCTCGTCCCCCTCGTGGTGGACGTGCTGACGGACGACCCGGACGACGCGAAGTTCAACTCGGGCCACGCCGGCAACGAGTTCCTCTTCGTGCTCGAGGGCGAGATCCACATGAAGTGGGGCGACAAGGAGAACCCGAAGGAGGCCCTCCTCCCGACCGGCGCGAGCATGTTCGTGGAGGAGCACGTGCCGCACGCCTTCACGGCGGCCAAGGGCACGGGTTCCGCGAAGCTGATCGCCGTCAACTTCTGATCCGGTGAGGTACGGGTGGACTCCTCCACCCGTACCTCGCGGTCCCCTGAGGCAGCTCGGTCTGCCGAGTCGCCGAACGGACAGGACAGGACAGGGCAGGACGATGGCAGAAGCCGAGCACGAGGACACCGCGCCGCGCACGCCCGCCGACGTGGACACCGTGTCGCGTACGCACCCTGACGTGGCCACCGCGTCGCGCACGCGCCCCGACGTGGACACCGCGTCGCGCACGTTCTCCTACGGGGACGTCGTCGAGCGCCGTGACGAACTCGAAGGGCGGCCGTGGATCTCGTATCCCGTCCGCGTGGTGGCCGACACCCCCGACCTCGTCGCCGTCTACCTGTCGCACGGCACCCTCCTCACCTTCGGCGCCGGCCCGTTCGGCTGGGGCCCCCACCCCTGGGGGCAGTTCGGCGACCGGTGGCAGAGCGCCGGGATCCTGCAGCTGCACCGGCCCGGCCGGGGGCACTCCGTCTGGGTGCTCAGGGACGCCGGGACCGGCGCGTTCCGGGAGTGGTACGTGAACGTGGAAGCGCCGTGGCGGAGGACCCCCACCGGCTTCAGCACGCTGGACCACGAGATCGACCTCGTCGTTCCGGCGGAGTCGCGGACCTTCCGGTGGAAGGACCTGGAGAAGTTCGAGGAGCGGGCCGCGCTCGGGCACTTCTCGCCCGAGGAGGCGACCGCGATCCGGGCGGAGGCGGCGGACGTCGCGGGAGAGATCGCCGCGGGCGCCCCGTGGTGGGACGCGAGCTGGTCGCGGTGGGAGCCGCCGGCCGACTGGAACGCCCTCTTGCAGACTTTCGAGACCGAAGGACCCTAGGGAATGACGCCCGATTTCTTGGCCATCAAGGTTGGCGGCAGCCTGTTCTCCCGCAAGGACGAACCGGGCAGCATGGACGACGCGGCGGTGACGCGCTTCGCCCGGACCTTCGCACGGCTCGGCGAGGCGTACCGGGGCCGGATGGTGCTCATCAGCGGCGGCGGCGCCTTCGGCCACGGAGCCATCCGCGACCACGACACCAGCAACGCGTTCTCCCTCGCCGGCCTCACCGAGGCCACGTTCGAGGTGAAGAAGCGGTGGGCGCAGAAGCTCCGCGAGGCCGGGGCGGACGCCTTCCCGCTGCAGCTGGCCGCCCTGTGCACGCTCCGCGACGGCGCACCGGAGCTCCGCTCCGACGTCCTGCGCTCCGTCCTCGACCAGGGAGTCCTGCCGGTCCTGGCGGGCGACGCCCTGTTCGACGAGCACGGAAAGCTCTGGGCGTTCTCCAGCGACCGCGTCCCCGAGGTCCTCCTGCCCATGGTCGAGGGACGCCTCCGGGTCGTCACCCTCACCGACGTCGACGGCATCGTGACCGACGGCGCCGGCGGCGACACGATCCTGCCCGAGGTCGACGCCCGGTCGCCCGAGGAGGCGTACGCCGCGCTGTGGGGCAGCAGCGAATGGGACGCCACCGGCGCCATGCACACCAAGCTCGACGCCCTGGTCGCCTGCGCCCGCGCCGGCGCGGAGTGCTTCGTCATGCGGGGCCACCCCGACACGGACCTGGACTTCCTGACCACTCCGTTCTCTTCCTGGCCGGCGCACGTGCGGTCCACCAGGATCACCGCGACTGCTTCTGTGTAAGGGGAACGGTCAATGTTGGAACACCTCACGATCCGCAGCAGCCGCGTGGTCGACCTCAACCTGGTCAAGGTCAGGCTCTCCACCAACCTGGAGGAGTTCGCGGCGTACTCCTACTTCTCGGCCTTCGCCGAGGACGCGGACGCGACCGCCGACTACGAGGTCGTCTGCGTCGACCTGGACCGGGACGCCGTCCCGGCCGAGCTGTACGCCGACCGGACCGACCGGACCTTCCGCGGCAAGCGGTTCAAGGGCGGCTACTACCTCGTCCACTACTTCGGCGAACCCGCCCACCTCGTCACGGTGGGCCGCACGTTCTACGTGTTCGGCCGGAACCTCGAGAAGACCGTCTGGCCCTACTTCGTCAAGCACATCCTGACCGTCTTCTCCGCGGACCAGGGCTACCTGCACCTCAAGGCGGCCGGCTTCGAGCTGCCCGGTGCCGGAGCCACCCTGCTGGTCGGGCGCAACGGCGCCGGAAAGACGGTCTTCCTCGCCCAGGCGTGCCTCAACGGCGCCCGGTTCCTCAGCAACACCCACACGCTGGTCCGGGACGGGATCGCGCACGGCGTCCCCTCCTCGATCCGGGTGCGCCGCGACCAGTGCTTCGGTGACCTCATCGACAAGCACGACCTGACGGCGCACATGGAGTCGGGCGACTACGTCACGGACTCCTCGACTCTCTTCGAGAGTCCGCAGATCAGCACGGCACCCGTGCGGAACGTCGTCATCGTCGACTACGACCCCGCGCGCCCCCAGGGCCTCATGCCGATCTCGCCGGCCGCCGCCGGAACCTTCATGGAGCAGTTCTCCTTCGCGGTCACCACCTACGGCCTCAAGGACGATCTGCTCGCCCATCACGGGGACTTCGACACCTACGTCGACTCCCTGGCCCGGATGCGGGCGCAGCTCACCGAACTGGTCGAGGGCGCACGCTGCTTCCGGGCGAACGCAGACATGCTGGCCAAGGAAGTCCGGGATTCGACGCTCAAGCAGCTTGCCGAATGATGCGGCGCCCTAGCAGGGGAGTAACTGTCAAATGAACCGGCCGATCGTCTACGTCGGTATGAGTGCCGACCTCATCCACCCGGGCCACATCAACATCCTTTCCCGGGCCGCGGAACTCGGCGACATCACCATCGGTCTGCTGACCGATGCCGCCATCGCCAGCTACAAGCGCCTGCCGCACATGACGTACGAGCAGCGCAAGGCGGTCGTCGAGAACCTCAAGGGCGTCACCTCCGTGGTGCCCCAGAAGACCCTCGACTACGCCGAGAACCTCCGCACGGTCCGCCCCGACTTCGTCGTCCACGGCGATGACTGGCAGTCCGGCGTGCAGCGGCACACCCGCGAGCGGGTCATCGAGGTGCTGTCGGAGTGGGGCGGCAAGCTGGTCGAGATCCCGTACACGCCGGGGATCTCGTCGACCCGCCTCCACTCGTCCGTCAAGGAGGTCGGCACCACGCCCAACGTGCGGCTGTCCCGGCTCCGGCGGCTCCTCGACAGCAAGGACATCGTCCGGATCCTCGAGGTCCACAACGGCCTGACCGGCCTGATCATCGAGAACTCCAAGGTCATGGTGGACAACCAGGCCCGCGAGTTCGACGGCATGTGGTCCTCGTCCCTCACCGACTCCCTCGCCCGGGGCAAGCCGGACACCGAGGCCGTCGACGTCTCGTCCCGCCTGCAGATGGTGAACGAGCTCTTCGAGGTCACCACGAAGCCGCTCGTCTTCGACGGCGACACGGGCGGCAAGCCCGAGCACTTCGGCTTCACCGTGCGCTCCCTGGAGCGGCTCGGCGTCTCCGCGGTCATCGTCGAGGACAAGGAGGGACTCAAGCGCAACTCCCTCTTCGGGACGGACGTCCCGCAGACCCAGTCCAGCGTCGAGGACTTCAGCGAGCGCCTCAGGATCGGCAAGCGCGCGCAGATCACCGACGACTTCATGGTGATCGCCCGCATCGAGAGCCTGATCCTGGAGAAGGGCATGGCGGACGCCGTGCACCGCGCGGAGGCGTACGTCGACGCCGGCGCCGACGGCATCATGATCCACAGCCGCCAGTCGGACCCCGCGGAGATCTTCGAGTTCTGCCGCTACTTCGACAAGCTGCCCCGCCGGGTGCCCCTGGTCGTCGTCCCGACCAGCTACAGCAGCGTGCGCGAGTCCGAACTCGCCGACGCCGGCGTGAACATGGTGATCTACGCGAATCACCTCATGCGCGCGGTCTACCCCCAGGTGACCAAGGTCGTCCAGTCGATCCTGGAGCACGGCCGCGCCCACGAGGCCGAGTCCATGCTCGCCTCGATCAAGGACGCCCTGTCGATCATTCCGGAGAACGCCGGATGATCCGTCCCGACGTCCTCGCGGGACACCTGGCGACCGAAGGCGTCTCCCTGTACTGCGGTGTGCCGGACAGCCTGCTCAAGGAGTTCAACGCGTACGTCGGCGACGGCGCGTCCGGCGTCGACCACGTGATCGCCGCCAACGAGGGCAACGCCGTCGGCCTGGCCGTCGGCCACTACCTCCGCACCGGCACCCCCGCCGTCGTCTACCTGCAGAACTCCGGCATCGGCAACGCGGTGAACCCCCTCACCTCGCTCGCCGACCCCGAGGTGTACGGCATCCCGATGATCCTGCTCATCGGCTGGCGGGGGCAGCCGGGCGTGCCCGACGAGCCCCAGCACCGCAAGCAGGGCCGGATCATGCCGGCGCTCCTGGACGCCCTTGAGCTGCCCTGGTCGGTCCTGCCCGCCGAGGAGGAGGCGGCCGGCGACGCCGTCCGCAAGGCCGTCGCCGAGTCCGTCGCCACCGGCACCCCGTACGCCTTCCTGGTGGAGAAGGGGACCTTCGCCCCGGCGGGCGTCCCCGCCGCCGTCCCGACCGGCGGGCCGGAATCCGGCCCGCCCACCCGGGAGGAGGCCCTCGGCGCGCTGCTCGCGGAGATCGGCACCGGACAGGTCGTGGTGTCCACCACCGGCATGCTCAGCCGCGAGCTGTACGAGCACCGGGTGCGGGCCGGCGCGGAGGAGATCGACTTCCTCACCGTCGGAGGCATGGGACACGCCAGCTCCATCGCCCTGGGCATCGCGCTCCGGGAGACCGAGCGCGAGGTGTGGTGCCTCGACGGGGACGGGGCGCTCCTCATGCACCTCGGCGCCCTGCCCGTCATCGCGGAGCACGGCCCGTCCTCGTACTTCCACGTCGTCTTCAACAACGGCGTGCACGACAGCGTCGGCGGCCAGCCCACCTCCATCGGCCAGGTCGACGTGCCGGCGCTGGCGCGCCACTCCGGCTACCGGCACGCCGTCACACTGCCCTCCCTGGAGGACCTGCCGGAGGAACTGGCCCGGCTGCGGCGGACCGGCGGCCCCGCCCTGCTCGAACTGCGGGTCAGGCCGGGCAGCCGCGGCGACCTCGGGCGGCCCACCGTCACCCCGGCCGAGAGCGGAGCCGCCGTCAGGCGCGCTCTGACGGAGCGGGGGAACCCGTCATGAGCCCGCGCGGTCCCGTCGTCCACTACGGCCGGGGTGCCATCGCGTCGCTGCCCGGACTGGTGGAGGGGCTCGGCGCGGCCCGGGTGCTCGTGGTGCACGGCGCCCGGTCCTTCGAGGCCTCGGGCGCGTCACGGATGCTGGAGTCGTTCGCCCCGCGGACCGAGGTCCGCCGCTGGCACGACTTCTCGCCCAACCCCGCCGTCGACGACGTGGCCCGCGGGCTCGACGCCGTCCGGGAACTGCGCCCGGACGCCGTCGTCGGCGTCGGCGGCGGCAGCGCCATGGACATGGCCAAGCTGCTCTGCGTGCTCGACGGCGTCCCCCGCGCCGACCTGGAGGACCGGATCCGCTCGGGACCGGCGACCGGCACGCGCCGCATGAAGCTCGCCCTCGCACCGACCACCTCGGGCTCCGGCAGCGAGGCCACCCACTTCGCCGTGGTGTACGTCGGCGACGCGAAGCACTCCGTGGCCGGCCCCGCGCTGCTCCCGGACCTCGCCGTCATCGACCCCGCCCTCACCGAGAGCGGCTCCCCCCACCAGCGCGCCGCGTCCGGCGCCGACGCCGTCGCCCAGGGCATCGAGAGCCTCTGGGCCGTCGACGGCGACGACGAGAGCCGGAGCCTGGCCCGGCGCGGCCTGCGGCTCCTCCTCGCCGGCATCGAGGAGTTCGTCGCCGCCCCGCACGCCGGCGTCGCCCGCTCCATGGCGGTGGGCAGCCACCTCGTCGGCCGAGCCATCAACCGCTCCAAGACGACCGGCGCGCACGCCCTCTCGTACCGGCTGACCAGCCGCTACGGCGTCAGTCACGGACACGCCGTGGCGCTGAGCCTCGGCTCCTTCCTCGACGCGCACGCCCGGGCGGACGCCTCCGACCTGCGGACCTCCGTCCGGCCGTCGGAGTACCGGCGCGCCCTCGACGACATCGCCGGCGTCCTCGGCGCCTCCGGACCCGCCGACTCGGGCGCCCGCTTCGTGGCGCTCGCCCACCGCATCGGGCTCCCGATGCGCCTGTCCGACGTGGGCGTGCGGACCGAGCCCGAGGTCCGCGGCCTCGCGGCCGCCGTCAACGCGGAACGCCTGCGGAACAACCCGGTTCGTTTCTCCCAGGACGAACTCGCCGACCTGCTCATGAGGTGCTCCTGAGATGCTCATGTCGTACGGGAGAACGGACCCGGAGACCAACGGCCCCGCCGCCGACTGGCTCACCCCGCTCCAGGAGCGCAACCTCGTCCCGGCGGGCGTCCTGGCCGCGTTCGTCGTCGGCTCCGCCGCCCGCGGCTGGCACAACGCCCGCAGCGACTTCGACATCTACGTCGTCACCGCCGTCGAATGCGCCACGTCGGCGGACCGCCCCGGCAGCCCCGTACCCCTCGACCCGCCCTACGTGACCAGCGAGGTCTTCTACCGCCAGGACCGGCGCTGGGAGGTCACCTACTGGCTGGAGTCCCAGATCGGACAGGTCCTCTCGAAGATCTCCTGGGAGGCCTGCGAGGACGGCCGCATCACCGACGAGACCCTCACCCGGACCGAGGAACTGCTCCTCGCGCACCTGGAGACCTGCTCCCCGATCCTCGGCGAGGACTGGATCGGCAGGACGCGCGAGCGCCTGGTGAACTCCGCGTTCCGCTCCTTCGTCGTCGTCCGCTCCCTCGGCGCGACCGACGACGCCGTCGAGGACGCCCTCGGACAGCTGGAGGCCGGCGACCTGGAGAGCGCCACCATCTCCGCCCGCCTCGCCTTCGGACACGCGGTCGACGCCCTCCTGGAAGCCGAGGGGGAGTACGGCAGCCACCTCCCGAAATGGCGCGCCCACCGCTTCCGGGCCGCCGCACCCGCCGGGTTCCCGTTCGACCAGTACTGGCAGATCGAGACGATGCAGGGCTACGACCCCGCCGACCCGCGCCCGTGGATCAAGGAAGTCCTGACCCTCTGTCAGGACATCGCCATCCGGGTGACGGTGTGACGACCCGGGCCGTCGCAGGACGGCACACCGCACCCACGGCGGTCGCCCCGTGATCCGCCTCGACGTCGACGACGCCACCCTCAGCACCATCCGGCTCTCCTACAGCCCCCTGTGGGAGACGATCGGAAGCCTCGGCATCCTCGCCCGCTACCGCGGCGCCGCCCCCTCCCCGTACACGGACTGGGCCCGCCGCGTCCGCACCCGGCTGCCCGAGGAGCTCGTGCGGACCCTGGTGGAACCGCTGCGCCGCGGCGCCCCGACGCTCTTCCCGCCCGGCTTCGTCTCCCTGCCCGACCCGACGCGCAACACCCTGGTGGCGGAGCTCGCCCACGTGCGCGAGACGAACCCCGGCGACCCCGCCGCCGACCGGCTCCTCACCGCCCTCGAGGAGTACTGGGACCTCGCCGTCGCCCCGTACTGGAACTCCATCCGCTCCTCCCTCGAAGAAGAGATCCTCTTCCGCGGCCGCACCCTCGCCGTCGCGGGCGTCGAACCCATGCTCGCCGAGCTCGGCGGCCGGATCTCCTGGTCGCGCCCCGTCCTCACCGCGCCGTACCACCGCGACATGGACCTCACCGTCACCCGCTCCAAACTGCTCCTCGTCCCCACGGTCTTCGCCGGCGGCCTGCGGCTCTTCCACCAGGCGGACGCCGTCGTCGCCATGTCCTACCAGGCCCGCGCGACCGGCTACTTCCACGTCCTCACCGCCCGCGAACCCGCCCAGGCCGCCGAGGACCGCCTCGCCCTCCTCCTCGGCAAGAGCAGGGCCCAGGTCGTCCGCGCCCTCGACGAGCCGAGGACCACCACCGCCATGGCCCAGTCCCTCGGCATGGCCAAGAGCACCGTCTCCCAGCACCTGGCCGTCCTCAACGACTCGGGCATCGTCTGGAAGCAGCGCCTGGGCGGACGCGTCTTCTACCAGCTCGACCAGAGCGGCATCACCCTGCTGAGGGAACTCGGCATCTGACGCAACGTCATGTCATCGCACCGCCCCGCCCGTCCACGCCGGAGAGAAAGCATCGCCATGCCTGACACCACGTACGGCTCCACCGCCCGCTTCCGCACCCTCGCCCAGGGCGCGGCGGCCCTCGTCCTCACCCTGGGACTCGCCGCCTGCGGATCGAGCGCGGTCTCCGCCGATGGCGAGAACTCCGGGAAGGGCCGGAACCCCGACGAACTCGTCCTGGCCACCGTCCCCGACGAGAGCTCGTCGAGCGTCCAGTCCGAGTACGCGCCGCTCGCCAAGATGCTGGAGAAGGAGACCGGCAAGAAGATCCGGATCGAGAAGGCCACGACGTACGCCTCCGTCATCGAGGGCCAGCGCGCAGGCAAGATCGACATCGCCATGCACGGCCCGCTCTCCTACGTGGTGGCCCGGCGCAGCGGCGTGAAGGCCACCCCCATCGCCGCCCAGATCAAGACCAAGGGCGCCGACTCCGGCTACCGCTCGTACGGCATCGTCAAGAACGGCTCCGCCATCAAGGACCTGGCCGGCTACCAGGGCAAGAAGGTCTGCTTCGTCGACCCCACCTCCACCTCCGGCTACCTCTACCCGGTGGCGGGCCTCAGCAAGGCCGGCGTCACCGAGAAGGACATCAAGCCGGTGATGGCGGGCGGCCACGACGCCTCCGCGCTCGCCGTCCTGAGCGGCCAGTGCGAGGCCGGCTTCGCGTACGACGCGATGGTCGACAAGCTCCTCGTCGAGCGCAAGCACATGAAGGCCGGCGACCTCACGATCGTCTGGAAGTCCGACGTCATCCCCGGATCGCCCCTCACCGTCAGCGACGACCTCACGGCGGACCTCAAGACCAGGATCACCCAGGCGTTCCGCACCAAGGCGAACGCGGACTACCTGCAGCAGAACGGCTACTGCACCGGCGACGCCTGCAAGATCGACGGCTACTGGGGCTTCACGCCCACGGACGACGCGGACTTCGAGAGCGTCCGCGACGTGTGTCGCCGCGTCGGCGAAGACCAGTGCGTCGCCAACTGACCGGACGGACAACGACGACGGAGGGGCGCGAGGACCGATGAAGAAGGAAGAATCCGTGGTCCGCCTGACCGAGGTGGGCAAGGCGTTCGAAGGACACACCCGGCGCGTACACGCCCTGGACGGCGTGTCCTTCGACGTCCCCGCGGGACAGTTCGTCGCCCTCCTCGGCCCCTCCGGCTCCGGCAAGTCGACCCTGCTGCAACTCCTCAACGGCCTGCAGAAGCCCACCTCGGGCGTCGCGACCGTCCTCGGCGTCGACCCGAGCCGCTCCGGCAAAGCCGAACTGCGCGCCCTGCGCCGCCAAGTCGGCTTCATCTTCCAGGACTTCGGCCTCGTCGGCATGAGGAGCGTGCTGGAGAACGTCTGCTCCGGAGCGCTCGGCCGGCTCCGCGGCCCGCGCTCCGGCCTGCTCATGTACCCGCGGAAGCTGCGCGAACAGGCCCTCGCCCAGCTCGACCGGGTGGGCCTCGCGGACCAGGCCTTCCAACGCACCGACACCCTCTCCGGAGGACAGCAGCAGCGCGTCGGCATCGCCCGCGCCCTCATGCAGCGGCCCCGCATCCTCCTCGCCGACGAACCCGTCAGCTCCCTCGACCCCCTGTCGTCCCAGCAGGTCATGGAACTCCTCGCGGACATCGGCCGCACGGACTCCCTCACCACGATCTGCACCCTCCACCAGGTGGACACCGCGCTCACCTGGGCGGACCGCATCGTCGGCCTCAACACCGGCCGCGTGGTCCTCGACAGCCCCGCCGGCGACGTCCGCGACACGGACATCGCCCGCATCTACCAGGGCCCCCACGAGCCCGCCGTCCTGGCCGGTGTGCCCTCATGAGCACCCGAACCGAGGCCCGGAGCCTCCCCGGCCAGGCAGCCTCCCCCCACGCCGCACGCCTCGGCCCCAACCGAGGCGTGCGGCTCCCGCTGCCCCACCTCAGCCTGCTCGCCCTCGCCGGCGCGGCCTGCTGGGCCGTCGTCGACCTCCGCATCAACCTCGCCACGCTGATCGACGGCTTCCACAACGCGGTGGCCTTCGCCGGCCGCATGCTCCCCCTGGACTTCCCGCCCGCCGCCGACCTGGTCCGCCTCGCCGGCGAAACCCTGTCCATGGCCCTCTGCGCGACCCTGCTCTCCCTGCTCCTCAGCATCCCCGTCAGCCTGCTCGCCGCCCGCAACCTCACCCCGAACCGCTACCTCTCCGGCGCCGCCCGCTCCCTCATCGTCCTCGCCCGCGCCGTCCCCGACATCATCCTGGCCATCGCCGCCGTCCGCGTCTTCGGCCTCGGCGCCACCGCCGGCATCATCGCCATGGGCCTCCACTCCGTCGGCATGGTCGGCAAGCTCTACGCCGACGCCCTCGAAGAAACCCACGACGCCCCCCGCCGCGCCCTCCGCTCCGCCGGCGCCTCCTTCCCCCAGGAACTCGCCTCCGCCGTCCTCCCCCAAGTCCTCCCCTCCTTCATCGCCACCGCCCTCCACCGCCTCGACGTCAACCTCCGCTCCTCCGTCCTCCTCGGCTTCGTCGGCGTCGGCGGCCTCGGCTACGAGATCGCCCAGTCCTTCCAACGCCTCGACTACCGCCGCGGCATGGCCCTCGCCGCCGTGGTCCTCCTCCTCTGCCTCCTCATGGAACTCCTCTCCGGCACCATCCGCCGCACCCTCCTCCGCACCCCCCACCCCCGCACCCGCCGCAAGCCCGAAACCCCGGCCGGGGTCACGGCCACGGAGGCCAGCGCGGGCACGGGCGCGGGCACAGGCACAGGATTGGGCGCGGGCGCGGGCGCAGGACTGGGCTCGGGCGCGGCCCCGAACAAGGTCTCGAACAATCAGATGGCCCGACGGGCGTCGCCGCCGCCCACCACCCCACCCTGGACCGCGGCCCGCCTCCGACGCTGGGCATACGGCACGATCACGGCAGCGGTCCTGATCGCAGCGGTCAGGGGAGCGGAGCTGTCACCGCACCAACTCCTCACCGGCCTGGGCCAACTCCCCACGGTCCTGGGCCAGTACCTGCCGCCGACCGCCCCGGGCGGAATGGCGGGCCTGCTGGACGCACTGTGGGTGACGGTGAAGACGGCCCTGGCGGGAACGCTGCTCGGCATGGTCCTGGCCCTGCCGGTGGGTGTACTCGCAGCGCACAACGTCTCACCCTGGCCCCGACTGTCCCCGGCGTTCCGCACGCTCACGGTCGCGATCCGCGGCATCCCGGAGATCGTGCTGGCGATCGTCCTCGTCGTGATCACCGGCCTCGGCCCGGTGGCCGGCGCCCTGGCCCTGGCCGTCGGCTCCCTCGGCTTCCTCGGCAAACTCACCGCCGACTCCCTGGAGGAACTGCACCCCGGCCCCTCCCGCGCCCTCGCCGCCACCGGCGCCTCCCGCCGCCAGGTCTTCTTCGCCGCCGACTTCCCCCGCGTCCTCCCCGCCCTCCTCGGCCACGTCCTCTACCAACTCGACGTCAACATCCGCTCCGCCGCCCTCCTCGGCGTCGTAGGCGCCGGCGGCATCGGCTTCGAACTCCTCAACGCCGCCCGCGTCCTCGAATACGGCCTCGTCACCACCACCGTCCTCCTCCTCCTCGCCACCACCCTCCTCCTCGAAGCCTTCTCCTCCTGGACCCGCCACACCTTCACCTGACCCCACCTCTCCAACGCGTCGATCGCCCTCTCCTGGTACTGCCAAAGCGTGCTCGCAGCCAAGGTGCCACGCAGCAGTGGGACCAAGGTGCCCCGGTGGTGAACCAATCCGGGGTCGTCCAGCAGCGGGATACAAGCGGAGACAGCCGCTGCACGTACGTCGGCGTCGGGGTCGTCGAGGAACGCGGAGACGACCTGGAAGAGCAGCGGCTGAATCCGGCAGATCCAGCAGAATCCGCGATACGTCCTCAGCTGTCCCATAGGCATGGTCCAGAGCCGCTGCACGGATGACGTCTTCGTCCCGAAGTAACTCGGGCGCAAGACCTGCCTGTGGCTGGTGCGCCTCTCACCTGTACTGATGTTCCGCAGACGTTCGCGCTCGTCCACCGCTGTTCGTCGGCTTTGTCGCGCGGTCAGACACTCGGCACGCAACGGCCAATCGCGCACGGGGCGTTGTCAGTGCCGGCCTCTATCGTCTCAAGCGCGCGGTCGGCTTCCGGGGGTTCCAGCTCTGAAGGGAATGGTTGCATCCCCGGCCTGTCCGGGGGCGGCCCGGAGACTCGTCCGGGACCCAACCGACGGTCGGGCTCAGCCGATGGCCAGGAGACGACCCGCCAGCGCCGGCCGCGCACGCCTCTCACACGGCGAAAGTCGAGTCGAGGCCCCGGGCATCTTGTCCGGGGCCCCTCTCGTTTTGATCCCCATCCTTTGCGACGCTTCGAGCCGGGAGCGGACGAGGGGGACCCGTGGAGCTGAAAGTCACGCGCTGGAAGCGGTACGGACATGATCGCCTGTACGCGAACCTGCCCGACGGCACCGCGGTCGGTTGGGCGGACGTGAGAACGGGGGACATCACCGTCCTGGCTTCCGAGCATCGCGATGACGTGACCGCCGCGCTGACCCACCACTTACGGGACATCCCCGACTCGCTCTCACCGCAGGCGGCGTCCGGGGCTGAAGCCTGCCCGCCGCTGCCACCTCTACTGCCGGCCGACGACCTGTCCACGAACCGTCCCGGCGAATCCCTCCGCGACCTGCTCGCGAAATCCGGCCCGGGGCTCATCGAGCGAGTCCTCTCACAGCTACTGAGGCGTCCCACCGAGTGGGACTCATGGCGGAAGGGACTGGCGGGCGAGAAGCGAGTGGGAGCCGAACTGAACCGCTTGACGCGTCACGGATGGCGGGTCCTGCACTCCATCCCCCTGGCCGACCACGTCGACGTCGACCACTTACTGATCGGCCCTGGAGGGGTTTTCAGCATCAATACGAAGCACCACCACAACAAGGCCGTATGGGTCGGCAACGATGCCGTGAAGGTCAACCACGGAAAACCGGCCCCTTACCTACGCAAGAGCCGCGCGGAGGCCAAGCGCGTGACCCGGGTGCTTGAGCACCACTGCGGCTTCCCCGTACCGGTCGAGCCGGTCCTCGTCTTCGTCGGCGTCACCGCCCTCAAGGTCGTCGCCACACAGCTCGACGTCCGGGGTGTACCAGGAACGCCAAGTAGCCACCCTGGCACCCCTCTCAGGGGCGTTGACGGCCGAGCAGGTCGAGCAGGTGTACAGCGTCGCCCGCCATCGCCAGGCATGGAGCCAAGCTTGAGCCGCGTCCTCAGGCAGGGCAGCGGTCCTTGCCCTCTCCCGGACCTCACCCGCGACGATGCCCCAAGACCTCGTCCACACCTCATCCGCGAACCCCGACATGCGCCCGCTCACCCCGGCACACACCTGCACGTACAACAAGACCCCGCACCCAGCGTTTCCGCTGATCACGGGGTCTGTTCGGCACTTCTTGCGAAGTGCCCCCGGCAGGATTCGAACCCGCGCACACGACTTCGGAGGCCGTCTTTCTGCATGACTTTCTTCGCAGGTCAGATGCTGGGGTGGGATCTGGGGGAGCTTTGCCGTCCACGTATAGGCCGCAGGCCGCGAGAGACACCACCAGCGTCGGCTGGTCATGGATAACCGAGTGTCGTCCACCCAGGCGAAAGACGGCCGTATGCGTAGTTCACCAGAGAACGTGTTGCGCCCAGTGATGATGACACGTGGCGCGAGTGCAAGTTTGCCCAGAGTCGGATTCCTGGTAGGAAGGACAGGGATAGTCAGGGTCAAAGCATTGCGCGCACACAGAGACCCCTTCCTTCAGTTCCAGTACCTCACGTGCCCTCTTATGCACGTCTAGAAGTCGAGCCTCAGCCTCAGTCAGCTCAGCGAGAATTTTCCTCTGAGCATCAGTCAGGTTGGAATCGACAGGCATGGGTATCACGCCCTTCCAGCCATGCGTCGCAACCCCAAGGACCGTCTTGTCGTGCGGTCTTACCTTTCCAGCATTACACCGGTGGGCCGCTGACGCACTCCCTGGCCACGGATGCGACCACGGCAGCCGCAGGTCAGGACTCAGACACGCAGGATGCGGCCGCTCCCCAGCGCAACTCGAAGCCGAGTTGGAGCCGGGCGCGCTCCTCGACGGCCTCATCTCGGCGGGATCTAACGGGCGGTCGCGTGACAGTTGCACACATCTACGTTCGGCGCACACTGGAGATTGAGCCCGCGTCACAGAGTTGCCGATGCGCTCGCCCTCACACGGAGCGGGCAGAAGCAAATAGCGGCGTAGGAGGGATCTTGCCATGCCCGAAGAAGCTGAGATTCGCGGTACCGTCAGCAAAGCGGGAGAGGAAACGGTCGAGGTCTACAAGATGTCCATCGACCTCGATGAAGCATCACGAGAGAAGCTGAAGGCGGACCCTAGCGGGGTCCTGAAGCGCTTTCTGGAATCTCAGGGGTACACGGTCAACGCCCTGAAAATGCCAGATTTGCAGGCCAACGAGGATGTGTGGCCCTCGGGGTGGCTCCACATTCCCAGCGGCCCAGACAAGTCCCATTGGTATCCGATTTACCTGTAGGCAGCACGGAAAGATCGGGCATCACCTGCGCCGGAATCCATGTGGGCTTGAGGGCCTTGCCCTCGCTGTCTCGCAGCAGGCGCTTTGCGTATCCACCCTCGGAGAGACGGTCGTACGCGTCGAGCACGTCGGCTGGGACCTGCTGGCTGATCATGAAGCCGTGCTCCGGGTAGACCAGCAGTCTCTGGAGGGCTCCTACGAGCATGTCGATGACCAAGCGGGCGTCTCCGATGGAGTCGACGTAGTCCCGGAGCGTCATCGGGCTTGAGGCGCTGACGATCTCGACAGCTGGCCACAGCTTCCGTGCCGTGGCGTACGAGCGTCGCTCCTCATACGGCTTGCTGATCAGCAGGACGGAGGGCACGGTGATGCCGGCCTCGGCCAGGAGGTCCGGGGAGAACCGGCTGCTCTCGCCGGTGCTCCGGGCCCGCGGTTCCACCATCACCGCTGAGGCGGGAACGCCCAGTTCGATCGCCAGCTCCTGATAGTGCACGGCCTCGCCGCGGGGCATGCGCTCGCGTGTGGTCGGGCTGGTCGCCCCGGTGAACACGAGGAGGGGGGCTATGCCGCGCCTGTACAGGTCGACTGCGGTGTCGGCCACGCCCAGGTCATGGCTGCCGAGTCCGATCGCTACCGAGCACGGGCGGGTGTGTGGCCCATCTGGTGCTAGTCCCAGAGGCGTTGGGTGTCGGTCCAGTCCTGCGTGGAGATCACTGCTGGGCTCCCTTGTCCTTTGCGGAGTCGGGGGCCCTTGAAGTCGTACTCCCATGCAAAGCGGGAGGACAAGGCCCTGGGGCCTGTCCCGGGGCCTTCGTCGTTTGTGGCCTCTCACCTGTGGCGATGCCCAGAGGCGGAGCACGTATTGAAGCCCGGTGTGCGAGGCCGGGTGATCGAGCGAGGTGCGCTGTCGGTGCCTTCCCTTACGCTGCGCTTCCACTACGACGACTCAAAGGGGAGGGACAAGGATGGGCGGTAACGCGTGGACGCAGACGGGCTCGTATCAGCCTGATCTGGCGGCGGCATTCCGGCAGGCCCAGGAACGGAGCCTGGCTGAGGACGACCACGGCTTCGGAGGACGAACCGTCGAGGAGCTGTGGCGCGATTCGGACTGGGCCGAGTACATCTTCACCGGTGGTACGTGCACAGTGCTGGACTTCCCCGAGATGATCGATGCCACGGATCGGAACGATGGGCCGTTCATGCGGCCGCTGACCGACAGCGAAGTGCGGGCATGGTCTCCGGGTGGCCGACCCACCTACGAGGACTGGGACGAGGCCCTGCACATCGGGCGGTTGGAGTTCCCTAGGCGTGGACGAGGGAACTGCACGGTGCTCTATCGCGACGGCCGGCCGGACCTGATCGGCTACTGGGGAGTGACCGCCGACTAGCCGGACCACATCGCTCCAACGCGAGGCCCTGGGACCCGTCCTGGAGCCTTCGTCGTTTCCCGGCTCCCACCTGCACCGTGCCCCACGGCCCAGGCCGCGAAGAGGCCGCGGCCTCTGCCATACGGCCGCTCACCCCGGCACCTGCCTGCACATACAACAAGACCCCGCGTCCAGCGTTTCCGCTGATCACGGGGTCTGTGTGGCACTTCCTGCGAAGTGCCCCCGGCAGGATTCGAACCTGCGCACACGGCTCCGGAGGCCGTTGCTCTATCCCCTGAGCTACGGGGGCGTTCGTCGCTGTTGTGGCGACGGGTAGAACCCTACCAGCTTGGGGGGTGTGCCCGTGAACAGGGATTTCGGGGGTGTCATGGGGGGTGGGGTCCCTCGCACGGGTCAGAAGTGGGTAAAACCCGGACGCAGCTGGTGAGGGGGTCCTACTCTCGTGTGTGTGTCAGGCGTGTCCGGTCGGGTGCTCGTTGTCGATGACAACAAGGTGATCCGGCAGTTGATCAGGGTCAATCTCGAACTCGAGGGGTTCGAGGTCGTGACCGCGGCCGATGGTGCCGAGTGTCTGGATGTCGTGCATCGGGTTTGTCCTGATGTCGTCACCCTGGACGTCGTCATGCCCCGCTTGGACGGGATCAAGACCGCGGAGCGACTGCGGGCGGATCCGCGGACCAGTCATCTGCCGGTGGCGATCATCAGTGCGTGCGGAGAACACGACGTGGCCGGTGGGGCCGTGTCCGGTGTCGATGCCTTTCTCGCGAAGCCCTTCGAGCCTTCCGAGCTCGTGCGCGTGGTGCGTCAGTTGATGCATCGCGAGCGACGAGAGCGGAGGGATGCGAACGGGCAGGACGGGGGAGAGGAGCCGGCCGCAGCCGGCGTACGCCAGGAGCCGGGCGGTGGGCCGGCCGGTGCGGATGTCCGGCAGGACTCCGGCGGCCGCGGGCGCGAACGTGCGTGCGCATGGCAGGACCAGTCACAGACCCCGGCCCAGGTCCAGACCCACGCACAGACTCAGACTCATACCCAGACCCAGGCCCGGGCAGAGGACCAGGCCTCCGGCGAGAGACAGGACACTGCCGGGCTGTTGGACAAGTTCGGGCGGTAGACCGGGGTCGGGGTGGAGTGGGGTGGGGTCGGGGTAGGACGACTCGCCGGGAGCCAGCGCCCCGGCGTGCGTGACACACCCCCGTCCCCAGCGTGCGTGACACCCCCCGCCCCGGCGCAGAGGACCGCAAGAGTGCTGGTCGTGGGTGTGGGTGACCGGATGGCGAAACCGGTTCGCGTGGGGACCCCCCTTCTCCCCTAGGCTTGGAGCGTGACCCCCGCGGACCTGTCTCTGACCGTGCTGCACGCCGTGCGGCGTGCGGTCGATGACGGGGTTTTGCGGGTCGAGGTGCCGCCGCGGGTGAAGGTCGAGAGGGCCAGGCCGGGGGGTGCGGGGGAGTACGCGAGCAATATCGCGTTGACGCTCGCGCGGCCGGCCGGGCGGAGTGGGCTCGAGGTCGCAGGGATCATCGAGGAGCGGCTGCGGGATGTGCCGGGGCTTGCGGGTGTGGAGATCACCGGGCCCGGGTTTTTGAACTTCACTCTTCGGGGCGATGTGGGGCGTGGGCTGGTCCGCGCGATCGTCGGTGCGGGGAGTGCGTACGGGCACGGCACCGCCCTCGCGGGGAACCGCGTGCGCTTCGCCGAGGTGAGCGAGGCGCGGGCCGGGGTCGTCGTCGAGACCGTCGTGGGGCTGTTGAGGAGCCAGGGGGCGGACGCCGCGTACGGCGGTGGTGACGAGCGGATGTACGTGCGTCCCGGGGCGTACGCGGTGGACGAGCTCGGGGTCGACGCCGCGCGGTGGTCGCTGCTGCGGGCCGCGCCGCAGGACCGGCCCCTGGAGGGCGCGCCGCTGCTCGTCCAGCATGAGCGCAACGGACTGTTCCGGGTGCGGTACGCGTACTCGCGGGTACGGAGACTGCTGGTCAACGGCGAGCAGCTCGGTGTCACCCCCGCGTACGAAAACGAGTACGCGTACGAGAACGAGTACGCGTACGAGATGACCGTCGACACCCCCCTCCACACCTCCCCCCACCCCCGCGACCTGCTCTCCGCCCTGGCCGACTACCCCCTCGTCCTGCTCGCCGCGGCGCGGCTCCGGGCGCCCGACAGGGTTGCGCGGCACTTGGAAGTGGTGGCGGACGGGCTGCTCGGGTTCCAGCACACCGTGCTGCCGCTCGGTGACGAGAAACCCTCGGCCGCCCATCGTTCCCGGCTGGCGGTTGCCGAAGCCGCCGGGACGGTGCTTGCCGGTGGCCTGTCCGTGCTCGGCATCAGCGCACCCGATCGGATTTGAAAGAGCAGACGACATGAGCCGTTCCGCCCACCCCGCAGGCCCCCGCCACGCCGACGTCCTCCCCGAGGGCCACTACTCCGCGCCGCCCGCCGACCTCAACGTGCTCGACCCGAAGGTGTGGTCGAGGACCGTCACGAGGGACGAGCGGGGGGTCACCACCGTCGGCGGCATCGGCGTCGACGCGCTCGCAGAGGAGTTCGGCACGCCTGCGTACTTCCTCGACGAGTCCGACTTCAGGGCCCGCTGCCGTGCTTGGGCGGAGGCGTTCGGCAAGGACGCGGACGTCTTCTACGCGGGCAAGGCGTTCCTGTCCCGGGCCATCGTGCGGTGGCTGAAGGAGGAGGGGCTGAACCTGGACGTGTGTTCCGGTGGTGAGCTGACGACGGCGCTGTCCGCCGGGATGCCCGCCGAGCGCATCGCGTTCCACGGGAACAACAAGAGCGAGGAGGAGATCCGTACGGCCGTGGAGGTCGGGGTCGGGCGGATCGTGCTCGACTCGTTCCAGGAGATCGTGCGGGTCGCTCACGTCGCGCAGTCGCTGGGGAAGCGGCAGCGGGTGCAGATCCGGGTGACGGTCGGCGTGGAGGCGCACACGCACGAGTTCATCGCCACCGCGCACGAGGACCAGAAGTTCGGCATCGCGCTGGCCGGCGGGCAGGCGGCGGAGGCGGTGCGGCGGGCGCTGAAGCTGGACGGCCTGGAGCTGATCGGCATCCACTCGCACATCGGCTCGCAGATCTTCGACATGGCCGGCTTCGAGGTGTCCGCCCGCCGTGTGGTGCAGCTGCTGGCCGAGGTGCGGGACGAGCACGGGGTGGAGCTGCCGGAGATCGACCTCGGTGGCGGCCTGGGCATCGCGTACACCTCCGACGACGACCCGCGCGAGCCGCACGAGATCGCCAAGGCGCTGAACGAGATCGTGGCGAGGGAGTGCGAGGCCGCCGGGCTGGCGACGCCCCGGATCTCGGTGGAGCCCGGCCGCGCGATCGTCGGGCCGACGGCCTTCACGCTCTACCGGGTGGGCACGATCAAGCCGCTCGAAGGGCTGCGGACGTACGTGAGCGTCGACGGCGGCATGTCGGACAACATCCGGACCGCGCTGTACGACGCCGAGTACAGCGTCAGTCTCGTCTCGCGGACCAGTGAGGCCGAGCCGATGCTGGTCCGTGTGGTGGGCAAGCACTGCGAGAGCGGCGACATCGTGGTGCGGGACGCGTTCCTGCCCGCGGACGTGGCGCCCGGCGATCTGATCGCGGTGCCGGCCACGGGGGCGTACTGCCGCTCGATGGCCAGCAACTACAACCACGCTCTCCGGCCGCCCGTCGTCGCGGTCCGCGACGGCGAGGCGCGGGTGATCGTGCGGCGCGAGACGGAGGAAGATCTCCTGCGCCTTGACGTGGGCTGACGAAATAGTCGCGTGGTGAAATAGTCGAGTGATGAAATCGATGTCTCAGGATCCGGACGAGGGGCGGAAACCCCCGTCCGGTGAGTGAGACTGGTTCCCACCGTAGAGATACGCAACAGAAGTACGAGAAACGAGGTCGGATGATGCGTACGCGTCCGCTGAAGGTGGCGCTGCTGGGCTGTGGAGTGGTCGGCTCAGAGGTGGCGCGCATCATGACGACGCACGCCGACGACCTCGCCGCGCGCATCGGCGCCCCGGTCGAGCTCGCCGGTGTGGCGGTCCGCCGCCCGGACAAGGTCCGCGAGGGCATCCCCGCGGAGCTGATCACCACCGACGCCACCGCCCTGGTCAAACGCGGCGACATCGACGTCATCATCGAGGTCATCGGCGGCGTCGAGCCGGCCCGCACCCTCATCACCACCGCCTTCGAGCACGGCGCGTCCGTGGTCTCGGCGAACAAGGCGCTGCTCGCCCAGGACGGCGCGACGCTGTACGCCGCCGCCGAGAAGAACGGCCAGGACCTCTACTACGAGGCCGCCGTCGCGGGTGCGATCCCGCTGATCAGGCCGCTGCGCGAGTCCCTCGCCGGCGACAAGATCAACCGGGTCATGGGCATCGTCAACGGCACCACGAACTTCATCCTCGACAAGATGGACACGTCGGGTGCCGGCTACTCCGAGGCGCTCGACGAGGCCACCGCCCTCGGGTACGCCGAGGCCGACCCGACCGCGGACGTCGAGGGCTTCGACGCCGCCGCCAAGGCCGCCATCCTCGCCGGGATCGCGTTCCACACGCGCGTGCGCCTCGACGACGTCTACCGCGAGGGCATGACCGAGGTCACCGCCGCCGACTTCGCGTCCGCCAAGCAGATGGGCTGCACCATCAAGCTGCTCGCGATCTGCGAGCGGGCCGCGGACGGCGGGTCCGTCACCGCGCGGGTGCACCCGGCGATGATCCCGCTCAGCCACCCGCTGGCCTCGGTCCGCGAGGCGTACAACGCGGTCTTCGTCGAGGCCGACGCCGCCGGGCGGCTCATGTTCTACGGCCCTGGCGCCGGCGGTTCGCCGACCGCGTCGGCCGTGCTCGGCGACCTCGTCGCCGTGTGCCGCAACAAGCTCAACGAGGCCAACGGCCCCGGCGAGTCCGCGTACACCCAGCTGCCCGTGAGCTCCATGGGCGAGGTCGTCACGCGGTACCACATCAGCCTCGACGTGGCCGACAAGCCGGGCGTCCTCGCCCAGGTCGCGACGGTCTTCGCCGAGCACGGCGTATCCATCGATACGGTGCGCCAGCAGGGCAAGGACGGCGAGGCCTCCCTCGTCGTCGTCACCCACCGCGCGCCCGACGCCGCCCTCTCCGGGACCGTCGAGGCGCTGCGCAAGCTCGACACCGTGCGCGGTGTCGCCAGCATCATGCGTGTTGAAGGGGAGTAAGGACCCATGACCGACAAGGGCACCCACCAGTGGCGCGGCATCATCGAGGAGTACCGGGACCGTCTTCCGGTCACGGACACGACGCCGGTCGTCACGCTCCGTGAGGGCGGCACGCCGCTCGTCCCCGCTCAGGTTCTCTCCGAGCGCACGGGCTGCGAGGTGCACCTCAAGGTCGAGGGCGCCAACCCCACCGGCTCCTTCAAGGACCGGGGCATGACCATGGCCATCTCCAAGGCCAAGGAGGAGGGGGCGCAGGCCGTCATCTGCGCCTCCACCGGCAACACCTCCGCGTCGGCCGCGGCCTACGCGGTCCGCGCCGGCATGGTGTCGGCCGTCCTGGTGCCCCAGGGCAAGATCGCGCTCGGCAAGATGGGCCAGGCCCTCGTGCACGGCGCGAAGATCCTCCAGGTCGACGGCAACTTCGACGACTGCCTGACGCTGGCCCGCTCCCTCTCCGAGAACTACCCGGTGGCGCTGGTCAATTCGGTCAACCCGGTCCGCATCGAGGGCCAGAAGACCGCCGCGTTCGAGATCGTCGACATGCTCGGCGACGCCCCCGACATCCATGTGCTCCCCGTGGGCAACGCCGGCAACATCACGGCGTACTGGAAGGGGTACCGCGAGTACGCCGAAGACGGTCTCGCGACGCACCGGCCGCGCATGTGGGGCTTCCAGGCCTCCGGCTCCGCGCCGCTCGTGCGCGGCGAGGTCGTCAAGGACCCGTCGACGATCGCCACCGCGATCCGCATCGGCAACCCGGCCTCGTGGGACTACGCGATCGCCGCGCGCGACGAGTCGGGCGGCTTCATCGACGAGGTGACGGACCGTGAGATCCTGCAGGCCTACCGCCTGTTGGCGGCGCAGGAGGGCGTCTTCGTCGAGCCCGCCTCGGCCGCCTCGGTCGCCGGTCTGCTGAAGGCCGCCGCGCAGGGCAAGGTCGACCCGGGGCAGCGGATCGTCTGCACCGTGACCGGAAACGGTCTGAAGGACCCCGACTGGGCCGTGGCCGGCGCGCCGCAGCCGGTCACCGTCCCGGTCGACGCCGCGGCCGCCGCCGAGCGCCTCGGTCTGGCCTGATCTCACCCCCCTGCGCGGGGAAAGCCCTGATCGACAGCCGATCAGGAACGTACATAGGCGCACAGGTTGGCTCGCGACACGCATCGTGCGCCTCCTGTGCGCCCTATGTCGCCACAGAACCTTCCTTCGATAGGCTGTACCCAACCCGCCCCGACGCATATGCGCGGTGTCGTTGCCGTTGTCGCCTTCGTGGCCGAAACGGCCCCCGGGTCCTTGGGTGCGTCGCCTTCCGCACTCGCTGTGTGAAGCCCCACCCGCTGTTCCAGATGTTTGTTGCCGCAATCAAGGAGAGTCAACGAGCGATGGCCGGTCCAGCGTTCCGCGCCGCCGCCGTACGGGTGCGCGTCCCCGCCACCAGCGCCAACCTCGGCCCGGGCTTCGACGCCTTCGGCCTGTCGCTGGGGCTCTACGACGACGTCGTCGTCCGGGTCGCCGACTCCGGGCTGCACGTCGACATCGCCGGCGAGGGCGCCGAGACGCTCCCGCGCGACGAGCGGCACCTGCTCGTACGCTCCCTGCGCACGGCCTTCGACCTGCTCGGCGGGCAGCCCCGCGGCCTCGAGGTCGTCTGCGCCAACCGCATCCCGCACGGCCGCGGCCTCGGTTCCTCCTCCGCCGCCATCTGCGCCGGCATCGTCGCCGCCCGCGCCGTGACCATAGGCGGGGACGCCAAGCTCGACGAGGCCGCCCTCCTCGAACTCGCCACCGAGATCGAGGGGCACCCCGACAACGTCGCCGCCTGTCTGCTCGGCGGATTCACGCTCGCCTGGACCGAGTCCGGCGCCGCGCGGGCGATCAGGATGGATCCCTCCGATTCCATCGTTCCGGTGGTTTTCGTGCCCGGGAAGCCCGTGCTCACCGAGACCGCCCGCGGACTGCTGCCGCGCACCGTCCCGCACGTGGACGCCGCGGCGAACGCCGGGCGCGCCGCGCTCCTCGTCGAGGCCCTGACCCGCCGCCCCGAGCTGCTGCTCTCGGCCACCGAGGACCGGCTGCACCAGGAGTACCGGGCCCCCGCGATGCCGGAGAGCATCGCCCTTGTGAACCGGCTGCGCGCGGACGGCGTCCCCGCGGTCATTTCCGGCGCGGGCCCCACGGTGCTCGCGCTGGCCGAACACGGGACGGCCGACAAGGTCGCCCGACTGGCGGGCGAGGGATGGGCCGCGAACCGGCTCGACCTCGACGCGTCCGGAGCGGTCGTGCTGCCGCTGGCGCCCTAGGGCGCGGCGGCGGGGGACGCCGGGCAGCGTCCCCCCGCAGTACTCCGGACACGAGATTGCCGGTGAGGGAGAGGGGGAATGTTTGTTGGAGCCGGTAGTGTTAACCTCAAGTCTGCACCCGACCTCTTTGTGGAGCGGTGCGGAGAGTCCCCATCAGGGACCACCATTCTTCCGGGAGCCTCCTCAACTGCCTGAGCAGCCTGCCTGAGCAGTTTTGAGCACGCTCCGGAACCGGCACGACACCCCTCGCTCTTCTGCGTGAGGGCCGAGCAGGGGGCGCTCGGGCCGGACCCACAGCACGTTTTCTCCCTTCCGCCGTACCCGGCGGGACCACCGCCCCGGACACGGTCCACAAGCCAGGACCGCTGCCGGACAGCACAACCGGTCGCCGAGCCAGATGGCCGACGTCCGCTCCAGGGAAGGACCCTTCGTGAGCGACACCACCGATCTGATGGGCGTGACTGCCGACAACAGTGTCGACACCGCCGCGCCCGCCGCAGGTGCTGCCACCGGCGGCACCGCACGGCGCCGCCGCTCCGGCACCGGCCTCGACGGCATGGTCCTGGCCGAGCTGCAGCAGGTCGCGTCGGGCCTCGGCATCAGGGGCACCGCGCGGATGCGCAAGAGCCAGCTGATCGAGGTCATCAAGGAGGCGCAGGCCGGGGGATCCCAGGCCGCCGCCCCGGCCAAGGCCGACGCCGCCGCCGACACCAAGCCGAAGCGCCGCGCCACCTCCAAGGCCCGCACGGGCGACACCGCTGCCGAGGCCGCCGAGCCCAAGGCGGAGAAGGCCGAGAAGGCCGTCGCCCAGCAGCAGATCGACATCCCGGGCCAGCCGGCCTCCGACGACCAGCCGGCCGGTGAGCGCCGTCGTCGTCGTGCCACCGCCCCCGCCGGTTCGCCGGAGGGCGAGGCCAAGGCCGAGGCCGCCCAGGTCGTCAAGACCGAGGCCCGCACCGAGGTCAAGGCCGACGCGCAGGCCGAGGCCGCCGTCGACGCCGCCGAGGGCCGCGGCCGTCGTGACCGCGGCGAGCGCGGGGAGCGCGGCGACCGCCGTGACCGCCGCGACCGTCAGCGCGACCGCGCCAAGGGCGACGAGCAGCAGGGCGGTGGCCAGGGCGGCCAGCGTCAGCGCCAGGGCGGCCAGGGCCAGGGCGGCCAGGGTCAGGGCCAGGGCCAGCAGCTCCAGGGCCAGGGTCAGCAGGGCGGCCAGCAGGCCGGTCCGCAGGACGACTACGACGACGCCGAGGGCGGTCGCCGCGGGCGTCGCGGGCGCTACCGCGACCGCCGTGGCCGTCGTGGCCGTGACGACTTCCAGGCCGGCGAGCCGCAGGTCGCCGACGACGACGTCCTGATCCCCGTCGCGGGCATCCTCGACATCCTCGACAACTACGCGTTCATCCGGACCTCGGGCTACCTGCCCGGCCCGAACGACGTGTACGTCTCCCTCGCCCAGGTCCGCAAGAACGGCCTGCGCAAGGGCGACCACGTCACCGGCGCGGTGCGTCAGCCGAAGGAGGGCGAGCGCCGCGAGAAGTTCAACGCGCTGGTCCGCCTGGACTCCGCGAACGGCATGGCCGCCGACTCCGGCCGCGGCCGCCCGGAGTTCAACAAGCTGACCCCGCTCTACCCGCAGGACCGGCTCCGTCTGGAGACCGACCCGGGCGTGCTGACCACGCGGATCATCGACCTCGTGTCGCCGATCGGCAAGGGCCAGCGCGGTCTGATCGTGGCCCCGCCGAAGACCGGCAAGACCATGATCATGCAGGCCATCGCCAACGCGATCACGCACAACAACCCCGAGTGCCACCTGATGGTCGTCCTGGTCGACGAGCGTCCGGAAGAGGTCACCGACATGCAGCGGTCGGTCAAGGGCGAGGTCATCTCCTCGACCTTCGACCGTCCGGCCGAGGACCACACCACCGTCGCCGAGCTGGCCATCGAGCGCGCCAAGCGCCTCGTGGAGCTGGGTCACGACGTGGTCGTCCTGCTCGACTCGATCACCCGCCTGGGCCGCGCGTACAACCTCGCGGCGCCGGCCTCCGGCCGCATCCTGTCCGGTGGTGTCGACTCGACCGCGCTCTACCCGCCGAAGCGCTTCTTCGGTGCCGCGCGCAACATCGAGGACGGCGGCTCGCTGACCATCCTGGCCACCGCGCTGGTCGACACCGGCTCGCGGATGGACGAGGTGATCTTCGAGGAGTTCAAGGGCACCGGCAACATGGAGCTCAAGCTCGACCGGAAGCTCGCCGACAAGCGCATCTTCCCGGCGGTGGACGTCGACGCGTCCGGTACCCGCAAGGAAGAGATCCTGCTCGGCGCCGACGAGCTCGCCGTCACCTGGAAGCTGCGTCGCGTGCTGCACGCGCTCGACCAGCAGCAGGCGATCGAGCTGCTCCTGGACAAGATGAAGCAGACGAAGTCGAACGGCGAGTTCCTGCTCCAGATCCAGAAGACGACGCCCGGAGCGAGCAACAACGACTGACGCGAGAGCTGCGTCACACGACGACAGCCGGGCCCCGCGCCCGTAACCCCGTCGTGACCTGCGTAAACCACCGCGCCCACCGTGCCCCGCACGGTGGGCGCGGTGCGTCGCCCATCGAAACCTCACAGGGAGCCGTGCAACCCTTTCGGGTGCATCGCCGTCACAGAAGGTGAACCGAGGGCCCGAGGGGTGACGATGACCGAGCAGAACGACAGCGGCGCCAGGCGCGGCGGCAGCGGCCGTCGCCGCAAGCCGCAGGCCAAGCGCCGCAAGGCGCCGATCCTGATATCCGGGGCCGCCGCGGTCCTCGTGCTCGGCGGCGCCGCCCTCGGCTACGCGTACCTGAAGCTCGACGGCAACATCCAGGGCGTCGACATCAACGCCCAGCTGGGCACCGCCCGCCCCGAGAACGTCGACAACGGCTCCATGGACATCCTCGTCCTCGGCTCCGACTCCCGCTCCGGCGACAACGGCGCCTACGGCAAGGACGAGGGCGGCGCCCGCTCCGACACCGCGATGGTCGTCCACGTCTACGAGGGCCACAAGAAGGCGAGCGTCGTCTCCATACCCCGCGACACCCTCATCGACCGGCCGTCGTGCACCGACGGCCGGGGCGGCACCGCCGCCGGCGAGAAGCGGGCCATGTTCAACACCGCGTACGAGGTCGGCGGCCCCGCCTGCGCCGTGAAGACCGTCGAGTCGATGTCCGGCATCCGCATGGACCACTACATCGAGGTCGACTTCACCGGCTTCAAGAAGCTCATCGACGAGCTCGGCGGCGTGGAGATCACCACCACGCAGGCCATCAAGGACTCCAAGAGCCACCTCGACCTCGCCCCCGGCACCCACACCCTCGACGGCGAGCAGTCCCTCGGCCTCGTCCGCACCCGCAAGAGCGTCGGCGACGGCAGCGACCTCGGCCGCATCCAGCTCCAGCAGGCCTTCATGAAGGCCTTCATCGACCAGGTCAAGGACGTCGGCGTCCTCACCAACCCGAAGAAGCTCCTCGACCTCGCCGACGCCGCCACCAAGGCCGTCACCCCGGACTCCGAACTCGACTCCGTCCAGGAGCTGATGGGCTTCGCCAAGGGCCTCTCCGGCATCGGCGCCCAGAACGTCCACATGATCACCCTGCCGGTCGAGTACGACCCCCGGGACCCCAACCGCGTGGTCCCGCTGGAGGCCGCCTCCCGGCAGGTCTGGACGGCGCTCAAGGGCGACCTGCCGATCCCCGCGTCGGCGACGAAGGACGCCGCCACCGGCGAGGCCGACGGCGTGGTGAAGTAGCCCGGGAATACCTTCGGCCCGACCCCCGTTTTGGGAGATGCGGCCGGTCCTGGCAGACTGGTACGTCGGCCCCGGTTCACGCTTGCCGCAACCCGCGGCGGCGACCCGGAGCCCTCCCGAAACTAGGAGACACCTTGAAGCGCGAGATCCACCCCGAGTACGTCGAGACCCAGGTCAGCTGCACCTGTGGCGCGTCGTTCACCACCCGTAGCACCCTGACCGAGGGCACCATCCGTGCCGAGGTCTGCTCCGAGTGCCACCCGTTCTACACGGGCAAGCAGAAGATCCTCGACACCGGCGGCCGTGTCGCCCGCTTCGAGGCCCGCTTCGGCAAGGCCACCGGCTCCGCCAAGTAGCGAGCCCCTGCGCCGGTCCACGGTCGCCCCGCGCGGGTGGCCGGGACCGGCGCTTTGCCGTCCCGTAGAACTGACGAAAACCAGGAGCCCCCGATGTTCGAGGCGGTCGAGGAACTGGTCGGCGAGCACGCCGACCTGGAGACGAAGCTCGCGGACCCTTCGGTCCACGCCGACCAGGCGAACGCGCGCAAGCTGAACAAGCGCTACGCCGAGCTGACCCCGATCGTCGCCACCTTCCGGGCCTGGAAGCAGACCGGTGACGACATCGAGACCGCCCGCGAGTTCGCCCACGACGACCCCGACTTCGCCGCCGAGGTCAAGCAGCTGGAGAAGGACCGGGAGGAGCTCACCGAGAAGCTCCGTCTGCTCCTCGTCCCGCGCGACCCGAGCGACGACAAGGACGTCATCCTGGAGATCAAGGCGGGCGCCGGCGGCGACGAGTCCGCGCTCTTCGCCGGCGACCTGCTCCGCATGTACCTCCGGTACGCCGAGCGCGTCGGCTGGAAGACCGAGATCATCGACGCCACCGAGTCCGAGCTGGGCGGCTACAAGGACGTCCAGGTCGCCGTGAAGACCAAGGGCGGCAACGGCGCCACCGAGCCCGGCCAGGGCGTCTGGGCCCGCCTCAAGTACGAGGGCGGGGTGCACCGCGTGCAGCGCGTGCCCGCGACCGAGTCCGCCGGCCGCATCCACACCTCCGCCGCCGGCGTGCTCGTCACGCCCGAGGCCGAGGAGGTCGAGGTCGAGGTGCACGCCAACGACCTGCGCATCGACGTCTACCGCTCGTCCGGCCCCGGCGGCCAGTCGGTCAACACCACCGACTCCGCCGTCCGCATCACGCACCTGCCGACCGGCATCGTCGCCTCCTGCCAGAACGAGAAGAGCCAGCTCCAGAACAAGGAGCAGGCCATGCGCATCCTGCGCTCGCGGCTGCTCGCCGCCGCCCAGGAGGAGGCCGAGTCGAAGGCCGCCGACGCCCGCCGCAGCCAGGTCCGCACGGTCGACCGGTCCGAGAAGATCCGCACGTACAACTTCCCGGAGAACCGGATCTCCGACCACCGCGTCGGCTTCAAGGCGTACAACCTCGACCAGGTCCTCGACGGCGACCTGGACCCCATGATCCAGGCGTGCGTCGACGCCGACTCGGCCGCCAAGCTCGCCGCGGCCTGAGTTCCGTAAGCCACACCCCGCACCACGGAGGACCAGCGTGAACCTGCTGCTTGCCGAGGTGGCCCAGGCCACCCAGCGGCTGGCCGACGCCGGCGTTCCCTCACCGCGTTTCGACGCCGAGGAGCTCGCCGCGTTCGTGCACGGCGTCAAGCGGGGGGAGCTGCACAACGTCAAGGACGCGGACTTCGACGCCCGCTACTGGGAGGCGGTCGCCCGCCGCGAGGCGCGCGAACCGCTCCAGCACATCACCGGGCGGGCGTTCTTCCGCTACCTGGAGCTCCAGGTGGGCCCCGGCGTCTTCGTGCCCCGCCCCGAGACCGAGTCGGTCGTCGGCTGGGCCATAGACGCCGTCCGCGCCATGGACGTCGTCGAACCGCTGATCGTCGACCTGTGCACCGGCTCCGGCGCCATCGCCCTCGCCATGGCCCAGGAGGTCCCGCGCTCGCGCGTGCACGCCGTCGAGCTGTCCGACGACGCCCTCCGCTGGACCCGCAAGAACGCCCAGGACTCCCGCGTCACCGTCCACCAGGGCGACGCGCTCAGCGCGCTCCCCGAGCTGGACGGCCAGGTCGACCTGGTCATCTCCAACCCGCCGTACATCCCGCTCACCGAGTGGGAGTACGTGGCACCCGAGGCCCGCGACCACGACCCGGAGATGGCCCTCTTCTCCGGCGAGGACGGCCTCGACACCATCCGCGGCATCGAGCGCACCGCCCACCGCCTGCTGCGGCCCGGCGGCCTCGTCGTCATCGAGCACGCGGACACCCAGGGCGGGCAGGTGCCGTGGATCTTCAACGAAGAGGCCGGCTGGGCCGACGCCGCCGACCACCCGGACCTGAACAACCGGCCGCGCTTCGCGACCGCCCGCAAGGCCATGCCATGACCGGCATGACCGCCATGACGAACCACGCGTACGAGGAGGCCGGGAACTGATGGCACGGCGATACGACTGCAACGAGGCGACCGACCGCGTGACCGGTCTGCGCGAAGCCGCGTCCGCCGTCCGCCGGGGCGAGCTGGTCGTGCTGCCCACCGACACCGTGTACGGGATCGGGGCGGACGCCTTCAGCAGCGAGGCCGTGGCGGACCTGCTCGCCGCCAAGGGCCGGGGCCGCAACATGCCCACGCCCGTGCTCATCGGCTCCCCGAACACCCTCCACGGCCTGGTCACCGACTTCTCCGAGCAGGCCTGGGAGCTCGTCGACGCCTTCTGGCCCGGCGCGCTCACCCTGGTCGCCAAGCACCAGCCGTCCCTCCAGTGGGACCTCGGCGACACCCGCGGGACCGTCGCGATCCGGATGCCGCTGCACCCGGTCGCCATCGAGCTGCTCACCGAGGTCGGCCCCATGGCCGTCTCCTCGGCCAACCTCACGGGACACCCGTCCCCGGAGGACTGCGACGCGGCCCAGCAGATGCTCGGCGACTCCGTCTCCGTGTACCTCGACGGCGGCCCGACGCCCGGCATCGTCCCCTCGTCCATCGTCGACGTCACGGGCAAGGTGCCGGTGCTGCTGCGCGAGGGCGCACTGTCCCCGGAGGAGCTCCGGAAGGTCGTACCCGACCTCGAGGTGGCCAGTTGACCGCCCCTGAGGGGCGTGGCATAGCGGGGTTCGACGACAGCAGCACCTTCCGCATCCTCCACGTCAGCACCGGCAACGTCTGCCGCTCGCCCATCACCGAGCGGCTGACCCGCCATGCCCTGTGCGACCGTCTCGGCGACCCCCTCGGCGGCGGCCTGATCGTGGAGAGCGCCGGCACCTGGGGCCACGAGGGCGCCCCCATGGAGGCCAACGCCGAGCTGGTCCTCGCCGACTTCGGCGCCGACTACAGCGGCTTCGTGGGCCGCGAGCTCCTCGACGAGCACGTCATCCGCGCCGACCTCGTCCTCACCGCGACCCGCGACCACCGGGCCCAGGTCATCTCCATGGGCCACTCGGCGGGCCTGCGCACCTTCACCCTGAAGGAGTTCACCCGCCTGGTCCGGGCGATCGACCCCGCCACCCTGCCCGACCCCCGCGACGAGGGGATGGTCGAGCGCGCCCGCGCCCTGGTCCGCGCCGCCGCGGCTCTACGCGGGTGGCTCCTCGCCCCCTCCGTCGACGCCGACGAGGTCAACGACCCCTACGGCGCCCCCATCACCTTCTTCCGCTCCATCGGCGACGAGATCAATCAGGCTCTCGACCCCGTCGTCACCGCTCTGACGGGCGTCTCCGCCCGCCGCTGACGGGCGGGGCGGCGGGGGCGCGCCTACATTGGTGGCATGCCGGTCACCGCGCCCCCCGATGAGGATCTGGATGTCCTGCGCCGGCAGGACCCGGAGATCGCCGACGTGCTCCTGGGGGAGGTGCGGAGGCAGGCGGACAGCCTGCAGCTGATCGCGGCGGAGAACTTCACGTCGTCGGCGGTGCTGGCGGCGCTGGGCTCGCCACTCGCGAACAAGTACGCCGAGGGGTATCCGGGCGCGCGCCACCACGGCGGTTGCGAGTACGCCGACGCGGCGGAGCGGATCGCCGTTGAGCGGGCCACTGCGCTCTTCGGAGCCGACCACGCGAACGTGCAGGCACACTCGGGCTCCTCGGCCGTCCTGGCGGCGTACGCGGCCCTCCTGAGGCCCGGTGACACGGTCCTGGCCATGGGCCTCGACCACGGCGGGCACCTCACGCACGGGTCGCCGGCGAACTTCTCCGGCCGGTGGTTCGACTTCGTGCCGTACGGCGTCGACGCCGAGACCGGGCTCATCGACTACGAGCAGGTCGCCGCGCTCGCCCGCCACCACCGCCCCAAGGCGATCGTCTGCGGCTCGATCTCCTACCCCCGCCACCTCGACTACGCGGTCTTCCGCGAGATCGCCGACGAGGTCGGCGCCTACCTCATCGCCGACGCGGCGCACCCCATCGGCCTGGTCGCCGGGGGAGCGGCCCCCAACCCCGTCCCGTACGCCGACGTGGTCTGCGCGACGACGCACAAGGTGCTGCGCGGCCCGCGCGGCGGAATGATCCTGTGCGGCAGGGACCTGGCGGGCCGGATCGACCGCGCGGTGTTCCCGTTCACGCAGGGCGGCGCCCAGATGCACACGATCGCGGCGAAGGCGGTGGCCTTCGGCGAGGCGTCCACCCCGGCGTTCACCGCGTACGCCCATCAGGTGGTGGAACACGCGAAGGTGCTCGCCGCCGCGCTCGCCGCCGAGGGCTTCGCGGTGACCACCGGCGGCACGGACACCCACCTCATCACCGCCGACCCGTCCCCCCTCGGCGTCGACGGCCGCACGGCCCGCGCCCGGCTCGCCGCCGCCGGCATGGTGCTCGACACCTGCGTCCTGCCGTACGGGGAGGGGCGCGGGATCCGGCTCGGCACGGCCGCCGTCACCACGCAGGGGATGGGCGCCCCGGAGATGGCCAGGATCGCCGCCCTGTTCACCGTCGCCCTCCGCGATGACGTGACGGAAACGGCCCGGGTACGGGCGGAGGTACGGGAGCTGACCGGCCGATTTCCCCCGTATGGTCGCTGAGCGGAGGCCGCCCGCAACCGTTCGGGCGGCCCCGGTGTCTCCAACCACATGGACGGCACGGCTAGGGTGTGGGGCTGAGATGGCCAGCGATTCCTGTGGGGCAGCCCGTGCGTGATTACCTGCTGACGCTCTGTGTCACGGCCGCGGTGACCTATCTGCTCACCGGTCCGGTGCGGAAGTTCGCCATCGCGACCGGGGCGATGCCGGAGATCCGCGCCCGCGACGTACACCGAGAACCGACTCCGCGGCTCGGTGGCATCGCCATGTTCTTCGGGCTGTGCGCGGGACTCCTCGTCGCCGCGCACCTGCAGAACCTCGGCAGCGTCTTCGAACTGTCCAACGAGCCCCGCGCGCTGCTGTCGGGCGCCGCGCTGATCTGGCTGATCGGCGTCCTCGACGACAAGTTCGAACTGGACGCGCTGATCAAGCTCGGCGCGCAGATGATCTCCGCCGGCGTGATGGTCGCGCAGGGTCTGACGATCCTGTGGCTGCCGATCCCGGGCGTCGGCACGGTCGCCCTCACCCCCGGGCAGGGCACGCTCCTCACGGTCGCCCTGGTCGTCCTCACGATCAACGCGGTGAACTTCGTCGACGGCCTCGACGGCCTCGCCGCCGGCATGGTCTGCATCGCCGCCGCGGCCTTCTTCCTGTACGCGTACCGCCTCTGGTACGGCTACACGATCGAGGCCGCCGCCCCCGCGACGCTGTTCGCCGCCATCCTCATGGGCATGTGCCTGGGCTTCCTGCCGCACAACATGCACCCGGCGCGGATCTTCATGGGCGACTCGGGCTCGATGCTGATCGGCCTGATCCTCGCCGCCTCGGCCATCTCGATCACCGGGCAGGTCGACCCCGACGTGCTGAAGCTGTTCGAGGGCTCGACCCGTCAGGCCACGCACGCCGCCCTGCCCGTGTTCATCCCGCTGGTGCTGCCGCTGACGATCATCGCGATCCCGATGGCGGACCTGATCCTGGCGATCGTGCGCCGGACGTGGAAGGGCCAGTCGCCGTTCGCGGCCGACCGCGGCCACCTGCACCACCGGCTCCTGGAGATCGGGCACTCGCACAGCCGCGCGGTGCTGATCATGTACTTCTGGTCGGCCCTGATCGCCTTCGGCACGCTGGCGTACTCGGTCCACTCGACGTCGATGTGGATCGTCCTCGGTGTCGTCGCGCTGAGCGCCATCGGCCTGGTGCTGCTCCTGCTGCCGCGGTTCGCGCCGCGCGCGCCCCGCTGGGCCGAGTCGGTCGTGCCGCCCCGGTACCGCCGGCGCAAGCGGATTTCGGCGCCGGAGCCCGTCGCGGAGGCCCCGGTGGTCGAAGAGGAGCGCGTTCCGGTGCCCGCGGGCATCAACGGAGCCACCGCCATCGGCAACCGCGCGCGCTTCCCCGACCGGCGGAAGGCCGGAACGCCGAGTTGACGAAAGCCGCATTCGCGGCCATTACCAGACACGGTGCCCCCGTGTCGCGCACACACGCGCGCCGTAACTCTCATGTGTGACGGTTGGCACACCTTATGGGTAAAGACCTATTCAAATAGTTTGTGATACCGTTCACGAGACCCGGCGACAGTGCCGAAAGACCGTAGTGCGACGGTCTGTTGGCCCCGAGACCCACCTCGGACCGGGCTTACGCTCGTCCATGACGACACCATCGCCCCCTCCATCACAAGCGGAGACACCGCCATGCCGTCCAACGACGCACGCACCCTGCTGCATACCGCCGTACCCACCGCTGCCGTCGGCGTCATCGCCACGGTCGTCAGCGGGGTGGTCGCCGGTGGCAAGGGTGCGCTCGGCGCCGTCGCCGGCACCCTGGTCGTGCTCCTCTTCATGGGTGTGGGGCTCGTGGTGCTCCAGCGGACGGCTAAGTCGCTGCCGCAGCTGTTCCAGGCCATGGGGCTCATGCTCTACACGGCCCAACTGCTGCTGCTCTTCATCTTTTTGGCCTTGTTCAAGGACACGACGCTGTTCGACTTCAAGGCCTTCGCCTTCACGCTGCTGGCGACGACCGTGGTGTGGGTCGCCGCTCAGGCCCGGGCCTACATGAAGGCCAAGATCATGTATGTCGAGCCCGAGAAGTCGGGGTCGAAGCAGTGAAGGGTAGGGCCGGGATAAAGCCGCGTTCGGCTTCCTGCTATCGTCCGGTGCCAACTGCGGCACTGCGGGCGCGGGCATCCGAGACGCCTGTCCCAGCGCGAGGCTCGATGCCGAACCGCCGCCCCCTTATCCGTAAGACCAGTCCAGTGCCGACCCGCGGCTGCGTGCCGCGCCGACACAACGAGGTTGCCGTACCTATGCGCCACGCTGAAGGAGCCCGCGGTGAGTGCTGACCAGACGCTTGCCTTCGACCCGGATTGCCACATCTTCACCGGATGTGGCTTCCCGGCGCCGGGCCTGCACACGTTCATGTACGAGCCCATGTTCTCCGTGGGTGGCTTCGACTTCACCAAGCCGATGCTGCTCGCCATCCTGGGTTCGCTCGTGGTCGTCGGGTTCTTCTGGGCCGCCTTCAACAAGCCCAAGCTGATCCCCGGCAAGATGCAGATGGTCGGTGAGGCCGGTTACGACTTCGTGCGCCGCGGCATCGTCTACGAGATCATCGGCAAGAAGGACGGCGAGAAGTACGTCCCGCTGATGGTGTCGATGTTCTTCTTCGTGTGGATGCTGAACCTCTGGTCGATCATCCCGCTCGCCCAGTTCCCGGTCACGTCGCTGATCGCCTTCCCGGCGGCTCTCGCGCTGATCGTGTACGTCCTCTGGGTCTCGCTGACCTTCAAGAAGCACGGCTTCGTCGGCGGCTGGAAGAACATCGTCGGCTACGACAAGTCGCTCGGCCCGATCCTGCCGCTCGTCGTGGTCCTCGAGTTCTTCTCGAACCTGCTCATCCGGCCCTTCACGCACGCGGTCCGACTGTTCGCGAACATGTTCGCCGGTCACCTGCTCATCGTGATGTTCTCGCTTGCCACCTGGTACCTCATGAACGGCCTGGGCTTCGTCTACGCCGGCGCCTCGTTCGTGATGGTCCTCGTGATGACCGCCTTCGAGCTCTTCATCCAGGCCGTCCAGGCGTACGTCTTCGTGCTCCTGGCCTGCAGCTACGTCCAGGGCGCGCTCTCCGAGCACCACTGAGTCCGGCCCTGACCGGCAGCACCACCCCCTAACCAACAGTCGTCCGGTGGCCAACCCCCACCGGGTCCTTGAAAGAGAAGGAAGAACCGGCATGTCCGCTCTCGAGACTCTCGCCGCCGTCAACGGAAACGTCGCCTCCATCGGCTACGGCCTCGCGGCCATCGGCCCCGGCGTCGGCGTCGGCATCATCTTCGGTAACGGCACCCAGGCCCTCGCCCGTCAGCCCGAGGCGGCCGGCCTGATCCGCACCAACCAGATCATGGGTTTCGCGTTCTGTGAGGCGCTCGCCCTCATCGGCATCGTCATGGGCTTCGTCTACAAGTAAGCCGGACCGACAGCCCAACTTTTACGGAAGGCACTGATGTGAACGCTCTGCTTCTTGCGGAAGCGGCGGAGGAGCAGCCCCCGCTCATCCCGCATCTCGACGAGCTCGTCATCGGCCTGATCGCCTTCGTCATCGTCTTCGGTTTCCTCGCCAAGAAGCTCCTCCCGAACATCAACAAGGTTCTGGAGCAGCGCCGCGAGGCCATCGAGGGTGGCATCGAGAAGGCCGAGTCGGCCCAGATCGAGGCTCAGAGTGTGCTGGAGCAGTACAAGGCCCAGCTCGCCGAGGCCCGCCACGAGGCCGCGCGTCTTCGCCAGGAGGCGACGGAGCAGGGCACCGCGATCATCCAGGAGATGAAGGCGGAGGGCCAGCGCCAGCGCGAGGAGATCATCGCGGCCGGCCACACGCAGATCGAGGCCGACCGCAAGGCCGCGTCCGCGTCGCTGCGCCAGGACGTGGGCAAGCTCGCCACCGACCTGGCCGGCAAGCTGGTCGGCGAGTCCCTCGAGGACGTCGCCCGCCAGAGCCGCACGATCGACCGCTTCCTCGAAGAGCTTGAGGAGAAGGCCGAGGCCGTCCGATGAACGGAGCGAGCCGCGAGGCACTGGCTGCCGCCCGTGAGTCCCTCGACGCACTGACCGACAACACGTCGGTCGACGCGACGAAGCTCGCGGACGAGCTGGCCGCCGTCACCACGCTGCTCGACCGCGAGGTGTCGCTGCGCCGGGTCCTGACCGACCCCGCACAGTCGGGTGAGGCCAAGGCCGAGCTCGCGCAGCGACTCCTGAGCGGTCAGGTGGGCGGCGAGACCGTCGACCTGGTCTCGGGCATGGTGCGTTCCCGCTGGTCGCGTTCGCGCGACCTGGTCGACGCGGCCGAGGAGCTGGCGAACATCGCCGACCTCACCGCGGCGCAGAAGGCGGGCGCGCTCGACGATGTCGAGGACGAGCTGTTCCGCTTCGGCCGGATCGTGTCCTCCAGCAACGAGCTCCGCTCGGCGCTGACGGACAAGGCCGCCACGGCGACCGCCAAGGGCGAGCTGCTCCGCAGCCTGCTCGGCGGCAAGGCCCACGCGTCGACCGAGCGCCTGGTCGTCCGTCTGGTGACCCAGCCCCGGGGACGTAGCCTGGAAGCGGGACTCGAGTCCCTGTCCAAGCTCGCCGCGGCGCGCCGGGACCGGATGGTCGCCGTCGTCACCTCGGCCGTGCCGCTGTCCGACCAGCAGAAGCAGCGCCTCGGTGCCGTCCTGGCCAAGCTGTACGGCCGCCAGATGCACCTGAACCTGGACGTGGACCCCGCGGTCCTCGGCGGGATCACCGTGCAGGTCGGCGACGAGGTCATCAACGGCTCCATCGCGGAGCGTCTCGACGAGGCGACCCGCCGACTGGCCGGCTGACGACAGCCACCGCAGCACACAGCTACACAGCATCACCAGCGGCCCGGTTGGGCCGTGCAGAGATTGCAGAAGATTCCTGGGGGTCGGCCCCCAGACCCCTTAAGAAACTTCGGGCCCAACAAGGAGAGCAGGGAACCCAGATGGCGGAGCTCACGATCCGGCCGGAGGAGATCCGGGACGCACTGGAGAACTTCGTCCAGTCGTACCAGCCGGACGCGGCCTCGCGCGAGGAGGTCGGCACGGTCAGCCTGGCCGGTGACGGTATCGCGAAGGTCGAGGGTCTTCCCTCGGCCATGGCGAACGAGCTGCTGAAGTTCGAGGACGGGACCCTCGGTCTCGCCCTGAACCTCGAAGAGCGCGAGATCGGCGCGATCGTCCTCGGCGAGTTCAGCGGCATCGAGGAGGGTCAGTCGGTGCAGCGCACCGGCGAGGTCCTCTCCGTCGGTGTCGGTGAGGGCTACCTGGGTCGCGTCGTCGACCCGCTCGGTAACCCGATCGACGGTCTCGGCGAGATCGCGACCGAGGGCCGCCGCGCCCTCGAGCTGCAGGCCCCGGGCGTTATGGCCCGTAAGTCGGTGCACGAGCCGATGGAGACCGGCTACAAGGCCGTCGACGCCATGACGCCGGTCGGCCGCGGCCAGCGTCAGCTGATCATCGGCGACCGCCAGACCGGCAAGACCGCGCTGTGCATCGACACGATCATCAACCAGCGCGACAACTGGCGCTCGGGCGACGTGAACAAGCAGGTCCGCTGCATCTACGTCGCCGTCGGCCAGAAGGGCTCGACCATCGCGTCCGTTCGCGGCGCCCTGGAAGAGGCCGGTGCGCTCGAGTACACGACGATCGTCGCCGCCCCGGCGTCCGACCCGGCCGGCTTCAAGTACCTGGCGCCGTACACCGGCTCCGCCATCGGTCAGCACTGGATGTACCAGGGCAAGCACGTCCTGATCGTCTTCGACGACCTGTCGAAGCAGGCCGACGCCTACCGCGCCGTGTCGCTGCTGCTGCGCCGCCCGCCGGGCCGTGAGGCCTACCCGGGTGACGTCTTCTACCTGCACTCGCGTCTCCTCGAGCGCTGCGCGAAGCTCTCGGACGAGCTCGGTGCGGGTTCGATGACCGGTCTTCCGATCGTCGAGACCAAGGCGAACGACGTGTCGGCGTTCATCCCGACCAACGTCATCTCCATCACCGACGGCCAGTGCTTCCTGGAGTCCGACCTGTTCAACGCCGGCCAGCGTCCGGCCCTGAACGTCGGTATCTCGGTCTCCCGTGTCGGTGGCTCCGCCCAGCACAAGGCGATGAAGCAGATCTCCGGTCGCCTCCGTGTCGACCTGGCCCAGTTCCGTGAGCTGGAGGCGTTCGCCGCCTTCGGTTCCGACCTGGACGCCGCGTCGAAGGCGCAGCTGGAGCGCGGTCAGCGGATGGTCGAGCTGCTCAAGCAGGCTCAGTACCAGCCGATGCCCACCGAGAACCAGGTCGTCTCCGTCTGGGCCGGCACCACCGGCAAGATGGACGACGTCCCGGTCGCCGACATCCGTCGCTTCGAGGCCGAGCTGCTGGCGTACCTGCGCCAGAACCACTCGGGTCTCATGACCTCCATCCGTGAGGGCGGCAAGATGTCCGACGACACCCTGCAGTCCGTCGGTGACGCCATCGCGGAGTTCAAGAAGCAGTTCGAGACCTCTGACGGCAAGCTGCTGGGCGAGGACGCTCCTGCCGCCGTCAACGTCTCGAAGTGACGACGGAAGGGACCTGACTCATGGGAGCGCAGCTCCGGGTCTACAAGCGTCGCATCAAATCCGTCACCGCGACGAAGAAGATCACCAAGGCGATGGAGATGATCGCCGCCTCGCGTGTCGTCAAGGCGCAGCGCAAGGTGCAGGCGTCGACTCCGTACGCGACCGAGCTGACGCGCGCGGTCACGGCGGTGGCCACGGGTGCGAACGACAAGCACCCGCTGACCACCGAGGCGGAGAACCCGGTCCGCGCCGCGGTACTGCTCCTCTCGAGCGACCGCGGTCTGGCCGGTGCCTTCAACTCCAACGCCATCAAGGCGGCGGAGAAGCTGACGGCGAAGCTGGAGAGCGAAGGCCGCGAGGTCACGATCTACGTCGTCGGCCGTCGTGGTATCGCGCACTACAACTTCCGTGAGCGGAAGCTGGCCGGCACGTGGACCGGGTTCACGGACCAGCCGTCGTACGGCGACGCCAAGACGATCGCGGCTCCGCTGATCGAGGCGATCGAGAAGGACACGGCGGAGGGTGGTGTGGACGAGCTCCACATCGTCTACACCGAGTTCGTCTCGATGATGACGCAGACGGCGGTCGAGGCCCGGCTGCTGCCCCTCAGCCTCGACGAGGTGGCGAAGGAGGCCGGCGACACGGACACGCTCCGTCCGCTGTACGACTTCGAGCCGTCGGCGGAGGACGTCCTCGACGCCCTGCTGCCCCGGTACGTCGAGAGCCGGATCTACAACGCGCTGCTCCAGTCGGCTGCCTCCAAGCACGCTGCCACGCGCCGCGCGATGAAGTCGGCGACCGACAACGCGGGAGACTTGATCAACAACCTCTCCCGACTTGCCAACGCGGCCCGCCAGGCCGAAATCACCCAGGAAATCAGCGAGATCGTCGGTGGCACCGCAGCCCTGGCCGACGCGACCGCGGGGAGTGACAAGTAATGACGACCACTGTTGAGACGGCCGCCGCCACGGGCCGCGTCGCCCGGGTCATCGGCCCGGTCGTCGACGTGGAGTTCCCCGTCGACGCGATGCCGGAGATCTACAACGCGCTGAACGTCGAGGTTCCGGACCCGGCCGAGGAGGGCGCGACCAAGACGCTGACCCTCGAGGTCGCCCAGCACCTCGGTGACGGCGTCGTCCGCACCATCTCCATGCAGCCCACCGACGGTCTGGTCCGCCAGGCCCCGGTGACCGACACGGGCACGGGCATCACCGTCCCGGTCGGTGACGCCACCAAGGGCCGCGTGTTCAACACGCTGGGCCAGGTGCTGAACGCCGACGAGTCCACCGTGGCCGACGCGCCGCGCTGGACGATCCACCGCAAGGCCCCGGCCTTCGACCAGCTCGAGTCCAAGACCGAGATGTTCGAGACCGGCCTGAAGGTCGTCGACCTCCTCACCCCGTACGTCAAGGGTGGAAAGATCGGTCTGTTCGGTGGTGCCGGTGTCGGCAAGACCGTTCTGATCCAGGAGATGATCGTCCGTGTGGCCAAGCTGCACGACGGTGTCTCCGTCTTCGCGGGCGTCGGCGAGCGCACCCGTGAGGGCAACGACCTCATGGTCGAGATGGAGGAGGCCGGCGTTCTCGACAAGACCGCGCTGGTCTTCGGCCAGATGGACGAGCCCCCGGGCACCCGTCTGCGCGTGGCCCTCGCCGGTCTGACCATGGCGGAGTACTTCCGCGATGTGCAGAAGCAGGACGTGCTGTTCTTCATCGACAACATCTTCCGCTTCACCCAGGCCGGTTCCGAGGTCTCCACGCTGCTCGGCCGCATGCCCTCCGCGGTGGGTTACCAGCCGAACCTGGCCGACGAGATGGGTCTCCTCCAGGAGCGCATCACGTCGACCCGTGGTCACTCGATCACCTCGATGCAGGCGATCTACGTCCCCGCGGACGACCTGACCGACCCGGCCCCGGCCACCACCTTCGCCCACCTCGACGCGACGACGGTTCTCTCCCGTCCGATCTCCGAGAAGGGCATCTACCCGGCCGTGGACCCGCTGGACTCCACGTCCCGGATCCTGGACCCGCGCTACATCGCGCAGGACCACTACGACGCCGCCACGCGCGTCAAGGGAATCCTGCAGAAGTACAAGGACCTCCAGGACATCATCGCGATCCTCGGTATCGACGAGCTGAGCGAGGAGGACAAGCTCGTTGTCCACCGCGCCCGCCGTGTCGAGCGCTTCCTGTCCCAGAACACCCACGCGGCGAAGCAGTTCACCGGTGTGGACGGTTCGGACGTTCCGCTCGACGAGTCGATCGCCGCGTTCAACGCGATCTGCGACGGTGAGTACGACCACTTCCCCGAGCAGGCGTTCTTCATGTGCGGTGGTCTTGAGGACCTCAAGAACAACGCCAAGGAGCTCGGCGTCTCCTGAGCCCCGTGCTCACCCGAGGGGGGTGGGATCCGTCCCGCCCCCCTCACCACGCCCACTAGAATTGACCCCAACACCCGGCACGACCGCCGGGTGGTGACCCGAGGAGCCACCCTTGGCTGCTGAGCTGCACGTCGAGCTGGTCGCCGCGGACCGGAGTGTCTGGTCCGGCGAGGCCACCTTGGTCATCGCGCGTACCACCTCCGGCGACATCGGCGTCATGCCCGGCCACCAGCCGCTGCTCGGTGTGCTGGAGTCGGGCCCGGTGACCATCCGTACGAGCGAGGGCGGGACCGTCGTCGCCGCCGTCCACGGCGGATTCATCTCGTTCGCCGACGACAAGCTGTCTCTGCTCGCGGAGATCTGCGAGCTGGCGGACGAGATCGACGCCCAGCGCGCCGAGCGCGCGCTGGAGCGTGCGAAGACGGACGAGGACGGCGCCGCCGAGCGTCGCGCCGAGGTCCGGCTGCGCGCGGTGTCGGTCCGCTGACGGTCCGCACCGACTGGTAGTGCCCTCAGCCGCGGCACGGTCCGGAAT
>NZ_JBHJQI010000039.1:0-62021 GCF_042262805.1 Streptomyces sp. NPDC056361 | reverse complement strand
CTGCCGGTGACGGGCGCCGCTGTCGTGCCGTCAGGAGACGGTGATGAACCGGGCGATGCTCGGCACCCCCTGGGCGTCCAGGGCGAAGAGCATGTAGGTGCCCGGCAGGACCACGCCCTTGTCGGCGGGGATGGACACCGTGTACGTGCCGGTGCCGGCGGCCGTGGAGGCCAGCGGGACCCGGCGCTGGTCGTTGTCCGTGGAGTGGGTCGCGGCGGCGGCCCGCATCAGGACGAAGGAGGCGACCGGACCCTCGGTGGCGACGGTGAGCGAAGCGCCGGCGGCGGCACGGGGCGGTACGCCGCCGGTGATGACGGGACGCGGCTTGGGCGTGCCGTCCGCGTTGAGCAGGTACGGCGGTGTGAACACGGCCCCGTCGGCGTGGTTGGTGGCGCAGTCACCGCACAGGCCGCCGCCGCCGGAGAAGATCCGCCCGTCGGGCAGCAGGTTGGCCACGCTGTGGTAGTTGCGCGGAATGGCCATGGTGGCGAGCGGGGTGAAGCGTCCGGTCGCCGGGTCCCACAGTTCGGGGGTCAGTACGGACGTGGCGTCGCTGAACGGCACGGGGTACGCCTGGCCGCCGAACACGGCGACCTTGCCGTCGGGCAGGACGACGCTGTTGCCGAAGGCGCGGGCGTTGCCCATGTCGCCCGTGCGCTCGGACCGGACCTGGTCGCCGTCGATGCTCACGGTGTACGCGCGCCAGGTGGCGGGCGTGTTCTCGTAGGCGGGCGAGCCGCCGAGGGTGAGCAGCTTGCCGATGTCGTACGGGACGGCGTTGCCGGTCATGGCGTCCTGGCTGTCGGCCCGGGGCCCGGCGGAGGTGATGCTCCCGGTCCCGCCGGTCGTGATCCAGTTCATCTGCTTGCTCGGACCCAGCTGGAGCACCTTGCCGCCCGAAGTGGCGTACAGCCACATGTGGTTGTCGGCGCGGTAGGGGCCGCGGGGGTCGGCCGTCAGGGCCGGGGCTGCGGGGACACCGGGGAGCTTGCGCCAGGTGCGGGTGTCCGGGGACCAGACCTCGCCGGCCTTGTCGCCCGTGGCGCCGCTCCAGGATCCGCCGAGGACGAAGGCCTCGCCGGTGGAGAGCAGGGTCATGGCCTGGTAGCCGCGGGCGGTGTTCATGTCGCTGGTCGCCGACCAGGAATCGGTGGCCGGGTCGTAGATGCTCGCCTTCTCCGCGTTGCTGCCGCCGGTGACGAGGACCCGGCCGTCGGCGAGCATCGCTATGCCCGGGCAGAACATGTCGTGACCGGTGTTGTCGACGCGGCGCTGGGTGACCTTGCCCGTCTTCAGGTCCAGGATCGCGGTCTGGGTGTAGCCGTTGCTGCCGCCGAAGCGGTCGAGCGCGTACGCCGACCAGGCCAGCAGCTTGTCGCCCGGCAGGACGGCGGTGGCCACCGGCACCAGGGGGAAGCCGGTGATCCGGCTCCAGGTGCCGTGGACGGCCGGGGCGGCCGGTCCGCTCAGGCGTATCTCGGCGGCGGAGGTCCAGGGCCCGCGGTTGCCGGCCTCGCGGGTCACGGTCAGCCGTATGTAGCGGGCGTTGCCGGTGCGGGTGAAGGTGGCGGTCTTGACGGTGTCGTCGTCGCGCCAGGTGCCGGCGGAGACCGGTGCGCCGAAGGTGGTGCCGTCGGTGCTGGTGGTGACGGTGTACGCGCCCGCGCGCCCGTTCACGCCGTCCTTGCGGGGCTGGTACACCAGCGCGGAGACGGGCGCCGTGCGGTGCATGTCGATGGTGATGCTGTGCAGCAGCGGGGCCGGGGTCGCGGACCACCTGCTGTGCCAGATGGTGGCGGCGTCGCCGTCGAGGACGTTGGCCGCGCGGCCGTTCTCCTTGGCGGTCTCCTCGTCGCTCGCCGTGGCCGTCCATCCGGTCCGGGGCAGGTCGACGGTGGCCGCCGGGGTTCCCGGATCGCCGAGCAGGTCGATCTCCGCGGCCGAGGTCCACGGGCCGCGCCGGCCGGCCTCGGTGAGGGCGGTGAGCCGGACGAACCGCGCGCCCTGCGGGGCGAATCCGAGCGTCTTGGCGCCGCCGTCGTCCGCGAGCGTGCCCGTGGCGACCGGACTGCCCCAGCTCCGGCCGTCGGTGCTCACGCTGATGCTGTACTCACCGACGCGCCCGTTGACCCCGGTGGCGCGGGGCCGGTAGACGAGCGCCGAGACCACCGTCGTCCGGTGCATGTCGACGGTGATGCCGTGCGGCAGCGGGGCCGGGGTGCCCGTCCACTTGCTGTGCCAGATGGTGGCCGTGTTCCCGTCGAGGACGTTGGCCGCCCGGCCGTTCTCGCCGACCGTCTCCTCGTCGCTCGCCGTGGCGGTCCAGCCGGTCCGGTCGAGCACCGGAGCCGTCGGCTCCATCGCGTTCGCCGGGGCCACCCCGTGGTGCGGCGACGCCTTCGCCGCGTGCGTGCCGAGGATCCCCGGCGTCGGCCTCGCCGTCGGGCCGTGGCCGCCCGGCCCCGTGCTCGCCACTCCCAGCCACGGGGTCAGCCCCACGAGCACCGAGCCGAGCGCGCAGGCGACGAGCAGAGGGGGGCGTCGGAACGCTCCGGCGAGAGCGCGGACGCGTCTGGACTGCAATCGGACCTCCTGGGGCGAACCGTGAACCACTACGGACCCCTAGAACATAGGTCAGAACACATCAACTCGACCGTAGAACAGAGGAGTTGCCCCGAACCCGCACGGACCCCCCGGACGGCCATCCGTTACTCCTCTCCCTTTACCTGGCGCGTGCATCGCAGGAAGGGAGCGTGGGGGCGCATGCCTGTCATGAATGTGATCAACGGCGCTCCCGTGCGCCCTGACTGAAAAGAAGTGCCGCGAGGTACCTTCTCGACGTCAAGCGACGGCGTGCGGAAGCCCGGTGAGATCCCGGCACGGTCGCGCCACTGTGTGCCAAGGCCGCTGCTTCTACGGAGTGGCGGCTGTTGGTGAGTCAGACCCTGTGTCGTCGCACATGCTCCATCGAACGGGACGCGTGTTCCCCAAGGAGGTCCGCAGTGGCACAGCCCACCGCCCCCAGCCCGCTCGCTCCGGCCATAGCGGCGCCGCAGGACTTCGTCGGCGCCGAGCAGGGCGCCACGTTGCGGGTGCTGATGTTCCAAGGGTCTCCCACAGCTGCAGTCACGTCGTCGGCCGTCACCGCAAGGACCGGCTGACGCAAGCACCGGCTGACGCAAGCACCGGGCAGCGCCGGCAGCAGACAGCCGATGAGCGACGGACGGCTGCCGCGAACGGGCTGTGTCGACTCCGGCAGCCGAAAAGCTGTTCACGGATTCGCATGCGACCGAGAAGCCGACGGCCTCGCGGAATCTCGCCGCGTCCGCCACCTGGCGAACACGGACGGCGCCCACCGCGACTCATGGGCCCGCCCCGAGACTCCGCCCCGCCGCCCCGGGCCGTCAGTCGGGCCGGGTGAGCCGCCCCTTCCGACCGGTAGGTCGTATCGCGGGCTTCGACAGTCCCAAGCGAAATAGAGAGAGCCGGGCTTACCTCGGTGTACGCCTCGCTTCCGCCCTCCGCCGCCTCTTCACCCCCCAGGCGGTGGCGCACAGTCCTGCGCACGCGACCTACCCCGTGCCGAGGGCGTGTCGTGCATGCCGAGCGTGCGCGGTACCGCAGGCCACACCCCTTCGGCACGATCCCCCTGCTCCCCCTACCCTGATCGGACACGCCTCCCATGCGTACCCAGACGAGCACCTCCACGATCGACCCGCCGGTGACGAGCACTCAGGCGACCACGAGAGGCCAGGACATAGGCCTGCTGGCGCTGCGCCTCACGGTCGGGCTGCTTCTGGTCGCCCACGGCGCACAGAAGCTGTTCGGCTGGTTCGGGGGTGGCGGCCTCGACGGAACCGCCGCGTTCCTCGGCCAGGTCGGCTACAGCCCGGCCAAGCTCTTCGCGGTGATCACGGGCGTGACCGAACTCGGCGGTGGCATGCGCCCGGCAGTCGCCAGCGTCGTGGTGGGCCTCGGCGCCGGCGCGGTGACGCTGCTCGTCAAGACGTAGCGGCCCCGAAGGGGCCTGTCCTCGGACATGCCCCACCCCGTCGACGCGCGAGGACCAGCGGCGCCACGCCTCTCCAGGCTTCCCGCGCCTTCCCCAAGCCCCCGCTCCTCGGCTCCTCACCCGGCTCGGGCGCGACGACACCACACGTCAGCCGCTCCCGACACCCACGCCCTCACCACGCTGCCTCTTCAGCGCACAGCCCTGCCCACATCGGAGAACTCATCGTGCTCGGATCAGTACAGCCCGCCATCTGCCCTGTCGCCTTATCCGTCCCGTGCGCACTCGTCCGGAGTGTCGAGTGAAAGGCAACGGGCTGGCGTTCGACTCGGCCTTGACCGCGCTGGCTCCGGCGGTCTGGGGCAGTACCTACCTGGTGACGACGGAGCTGCTGCCACCCGACAGACCGTTGCTGGCCTCCACTGTTCGGGCTCTGCCTGCAGGGCTTGTGCTGCTCACGATCGGGCGCGCACTGCCGCGTGGCGTGTGGTGGTGGCGCGCCTTGGTGCTGGGTGTGCTGAACATCGGCGCCTTCTTCTACCTGCTGTTCGTGGCCGCCTACCACCTCCCCGGCGGCGTTGCAGCCCTGGTGGTCGCGGTTCAGCCGATGTTGGTGCTGCTACTGGGGGCCCTGCTGCTGAAGGATCGGATCCAGCCGATGCAGCTGGCAGCGTGCGTGCTCGGCGTGTCGGGCGTGGCGCTGCTGGTCCTGAAACCGCAGGCGGGTCTGGACGCCGTCGGCGTCTTCGCCGGGCTGGCGGGTGCGGTCAGCATGGCTTCCGGCATCGTGCTCACCAAACGCTGGGGCCGTCCCGAGGGCGTGGGCGTCCTGACGTTCACCGGCTGGCAGTTGACCGTAGGAGGCCTTGTTCTGGCGCCGGTCACCTTGGTCGCCGAAGGCCTGCCCGGCAACATCACGGGCCCGAACATCGCCGGGTTCGCGTACCTGAGCGTGATCGGGGCCCTGTTCGCCTACGCGATCTGGTTCCGGGGCATCGGACGGCTGCCCGCGCTGGCGGTGTCGGTCCTGGGCTTCGCCAGCCCCCTGGCCGCGACGCTCCTCGGATACGTGTTCCTGGACCAGAAGCTGTCGCTGCTTCAGGCGGTCGGCGCCATGGCCGTCGTCGTCGCCGTCGTACTCGCCCAGCCCCGGCAGAAGCCGAGGACCAACGCTCCCCCTCAGAGCCCGTCGCTTCCGCCTCGTCATCGCGAATCAGCCGGCAAGGAGAATCCGTGAACACCGCACCGCTCACCGCACGAATACATACCGCCCGTCTGGGCAGCTGCCTGACCGACCTCCTCAGGGAGCAGGCGGAAGCGCAGCCCGAGGCCATCGCGGTCGCCTGCGACGACCAGAGCCTCACCTACCGGGAACTCGAACAGGCGGGCAGTCGGCTGGCCGCCTCCCTGCGCCGACTCGGTGTGGGCGCGGACGACTGCGTCGGTCTGTACGTCGAGCCGTCCCTGGACCTGATGACCGGCGCGTGGGGCATCCTGCTAGCCGGGGCGGCCTACCTGCCGCTGTCCCCGGAGTACCCCGAGGACCGGCTGCGCTACATGATCGAGGACAGCCGAACCGGCGTCATCGTCACCCAGGACCACCTGGCCGACCGCCTGGCCGAGCTCGCCCCCTCCGGGACGCGGGTCGTCACCCTGGCCGACGCGGAGGCCCGTCCGGAAGGGCACGGCGGCGAAGCGAGTCCGGCGCCTCCCCGGCCGGACGCGCTGGCGTACGTCATCTACACCTCAGGCAGCACGGGCCGGCCGAAGGGCGTGATGATCGAGCACCGCAGCATCACGTCCCAGATGCGCTGGATGCACGCCTGCGGACATGTGGGCAAGGGCACCACGGTGCTGCAGAAGACGCCGATGAGTTTCGACGCGGCACAGTGGGAGATCCTGGCCCCTGCGATGGGCAGCCGGGTCGTCATGGGCGCTCCGGGCAGCTACCGGGACCCCCAGGCACTGAGCGAGACGATCGTGAAGCACGAGGTGACCACGCTCCAGTGCGTGCCCACCCTGCTCCAAGCACTCCTTGACACCGAGGATTTCCACCGGTGCACCACGCTCAGACGGGTGTTCTCCGGCGGCGAGGCACTCTCACGGCAGCTCGCACGGACCTTCGCCGACGAGGTTCCGTGGGCATCCCTGGTGAACCTGTACGGGCCGACCGAGTGCACCATCAACGCGACCGCCTACCTGGTCGACCCGGACGAGATCGGCGAAGGCGCCGGCACGATCCCGATCGGCGTGCCCGTCGACAACACCCAGTGCTTCATCCTCGACGAGAACCTGGCGCCGGTCGACATCGGAGAGACCGGCGAGCTGTACATCGGCGGCGTCCAGCTGGCGCGCGGCTACCTGCACCGGCCCGACCGGACGCGGGAACGGTTCGTCCCCTCCCCGTTCGTACCGACGGAACGGCTGTACAGGACCGGCGACCTGGCGTACTGGAACCCGGACGGCACCATCCAGTTCTCCGGCCGGACCGACAACCAGATCAAGCTGCGCGGCTACCGCGTCGAACTCGACGAGATCGCCCTGGCCATCGAGGAGCACACCTGGGTGAGGCGAGCCGCGGCCGTCGTCACCGACGACACGAGGACCGGCTTCCAGAACCTGGTCGCGTGCATCGAGCTGAACCCGAAGGAAGCAGCTCTGATGGACCAGGGGAACCACGGCGGTCATCACCAGTCCAAGGCCAGCAAGCTGCAGGTGAAGGCCCAGCTGTCCGACCCGGGCCTGAGGGACCCCGAGGAGCTGCACGACAGACCGGTGGTGGAGCTGCCCGGTGGGCAGGAGTCCCCGCGGCAGCGGCGGGAGACCTTCGCCCGCAAGACCTACCGCTTCTACGAGGGCGGGAGCGTCACCCGGGCCGACGTACTGGGGCTTCTCGCCCCGCGGCAGATCGATGACTCCTCCCGCGGCCTCGATGAGGTGACGTTCGCCGAACTCGGCGAGATGCTGCGGTGGTTCGGGCGGTTCCGGAGCGACGAGCGGCTGCTGCCGAAGTACGCCTACGCTTCCCCCGGCGCGCTGTACGCGACCCAGCTGTATCTGGAGACCGGCGGCCTCCAGGGCCTGGATTCCGGGGTGTACTACTACCATCCCGTGGACCACGCCCTGGTGCGGATCGGCCCGGCCGCGAGCGGCTCCGGGGCCTCTCTCTCGGTGCACTTCGCCGGTAAGAAGCGGGCGATCGAGCCGGTCTACAAGAACAACATCCAGGAAGTGCTGGAGTTCGAGGCCGGACACATGGTGGGCCTGTTCGAGGAGGTGCTGCCCGAGTACGGGCTGGACATCAGCCCCCTGGCCTTCCTCCCGTCCGTCAAGGACCTTCTGGACGTCGCGGACGACGACTTCTACCTGGGCACGTTCGCGATCCGTCCCGGCGACGGGTCACCCCGGCGGGACTCCACCGAGATCTACGTGCAGGCCCACGCCGACCGGGTGGAAGGACTGCCGACGGGCCAGTACCGCTACGCGGACGGCGAGTTGGAGCGAATGTCGGACGACCTGGTGCTGCGCAAGCATGTGATCGCCATCAACCAGAAGGTGTACGAGCGGGCGAGCTTCGGCATCACCGCGGTCAGCCGGGCGGACGAGGCGTGGCTCGAGTACGTCGACCTGGGAACGAAGCTGCACCATCTACAGCGCAACGGCCTCGGTCTGAACCTGGGATTCATGTCCTCGGGCTACAGCTCGAAGACCGGCCATCCGCTGCCGGCGGCGCGGCGCATGGACGACATCCTGGCCTCCTGTGGGACCGGGTCAGGCGCGTCGTACTTCTTCCTCGGCGGCAGGGTCAGCGAGGAGCAGATCCTCAGCGAGGGCATGTACGAGGACTCGGTCCACATGAAGGGCCCTGCGGAGATCATCAGGGACGAGCTGGCCGGGCTCCTGCCCGACTACATGATCCCGAGCCGCGTTCTGGTGCTGGACGAACTCCCGCTGACCGCGAACGGGAAGGTCGACGGCAAGGCCCTGGCCGCCTCCGAGGAGGTGAGGTCGGCCGACAGCGGCAGCCCGTACGTGGCACCCTCGACCCGGGCCGAACGATGGCTCGCCGAGGCGTGGGGCAAGGCCCTGAAGTACGAGAACGTTTCGGTGGAGGACCAGTTCTTCGCCTCCGGCGGGAACTCGCTGAGCGCGGTCGCGCTCGTCAACCGGATCAACAGGGAGTTCGGTACGCAGCTGCCGCTGCAGGTCGTCTTCGAGCACCCGAAGCTGGCCGATCTGGCGGCCCGGATCGAGAGCGGTGCCGGCGCGCCGTCCTCCCGGCTGGTCCCGCTGCACGCCGAGGGCGCCGGCAGCCCGGTGTTCTGCTGGCCGGGCCTGGGCGGGTACCCGATGAACCTTCGCCTCCTGGGGAGGGAGTCGGGTCTCGGTCGGCCGTTCTACGGCGTGCAGGCCCACGGCATCAACGCCGGAGAGACGCCCTACCCGACGATCCGGGAGATGGCCCACGCCGACGTGACGGAGATCCGGCGGCAGCAGCCCGAGGGGCCGTACACGCTGTGGGGGTACTCCTTCGGTGCCCGGGTCGCGTTCGAGGCGGCCTGGCAGCTGGAGCAGGCCGGCGAGCGGGTGGAGAACCTGCTGCTGATCTGCCCCGGGAACCCGAAGGTCCGCGAGGCCGACGGCCCCCGCCACGGACGGGAGGCCTCGTACCGCAATCCGGCGTACGTCACGATCCTGTTCTCCGTCTTCGCCGGGGCCGTCAACGGGCCCGAGCTGGCGCGGTGCCTCAAGACAGCGCAGGACGAGGACAGCTTCGTGTCGTTCGTCCACGACCTGCTCCCGGCCCTGGACGAGCAGCTGATCCGCAGGATCACCCGGATCGTCGGAGAGACGTACGAGTTCGAGTACAGCTTCCGCGAGCTGGCCGAACGACGCCTGAACAGCCCGGTGACCATCTTCAAGGCCTCGGGGGACGACTACTCGTTCATCGAGGGCCGCTCCGGCTACTCCGCAGCTCCCCCCACGACGGTCGACCTGGACGGCGACCACTACAGCGTCCTGAAGGAGCACGGCGTCGCCGAACTGGTGTCGGCGATCCGCGCCCACCTCGGCATGTGAACCCTTCGCCCCTGCCCGATGCCACGGCTTCCCGGGCAGGGGCGAGTCCCGGTGCGACAGACCGGAACATGCCGTCCAGTCGCAGCCCGTCATCCCCTGCGAGGTCACCCACTCGGTCAGGAAGCGGCTGCCCTGATCGTGGTCGCCCGCTGGCCAGTCAAGGCGAGTGGTCCCCAAGCGGTCCCCAAGCGCGGTGCGCGCCGCCTTCGGTCGCGAGACCAGAGAGGCAGCCCTCGTGGGACGAACCCCCACCGCCCGCGGGCAGCGCCACGGCCCTCGCAGACTGCTGGCATCGCCTGTCCGCCCTGCATGCGGACGGGGTTGGGCTGCAGAGCCAAGCCGTCGTCCACCGCGGCTTGGCTCTGCTCCGGAGTGGGCCGGTAGAGACTGTCAGCCACCACCCGCAGCGGCGCTGCTTCACGGTTGCGCGCCGTTCGCGTTGAGGTCGTTGCGGCTGTCCGGGAGGACATCCGACAAGTGACGACCGAATACCCGTTCATGCGTGCGCCCTGTCACCTGCACGAGCGCTTCGTAGGGGGGCGGCTTACTGGCGGGCCATGTGCATGCGCATCTCGCTCTCGGCGTCGACGATGAGGTCGCCGGACAGGTCGACGGTGACGCCGTGCAGGATGCCGGTGAAGCGGAACGGCGCCCGGTAGTCGGGGGTGACGGCAGAACCGGGGTTGGCGCCGCAGAGCACGCCGCCCGGATTGAAGGCGATCGGGGTGGTGACCGGCATGTCGATCTGTCCGACGAGGCGGCCGTCGACGTACAGCTGGGCAAGGCCGGCAGCACCTCTGCCCTGGGAAAGGTCCGGGGCCCCGGTGGGCTCGAACTCGAAACGCAGCGCGTGCCGCCCCTCTGGAAGGGCCTCGCTGGAGACCACGTGGTGCAGGGCCCGCTGAACGTAGTTGTGGGCGTAGTGCAGGTGGCCGTCCTTGACGTAGAAGGACCAGCCGCCGGCGTTGGTGCCCTGGCAGAGCAGGACGCCCTCGGCTCCGCCGGGCGGGATCTCGACGTCGGCGGTGATGCTGTGCGGGCGGTTGAGGACCCGGGGCGCAACCGCGGCCGGCAGGACCTGAGTACCCGGGCGGAAGGTGTAGCTGGTGCGGTCCTGGGTGATCTGCGGGCGCTCGGTCATCAGCCTCTGCAGGACGCTGCCGTCGATCGGCAGCACGTTGTACTTGCCGGCCTCCACGTACCACAGGGCGATCATCTCGATCAGCTTGCTGCGGTGCTCCTGGGCGAGGTTCCTGGTCTCGGCGACGTCCTGGTCGACGTGGTACAGCTCCCAGTGGTGAGCGTCGAGATCGTCGAGGTCCGTCATGGTGATCGGAGTGCCGAAGGGCCGCCCGGCCTCCGCGAGGGAGGGGCCGGGCCAGGCGCAGACCGCCCGCCACCCGTCGTGGTCGATGGCCCGGTGTCCCAGCATCTCGTAGTACTGGGTGCGGTGGAGGCTCGGCGCACCGGCGTCGTCGAAGGTGTGAGCGAAGCTGACGCCGTGCAGGGGCGCCTGGGTGACGCCCCGAATGGTCGTGGGCGCCTCGATGCCGAGCACGTCCAGGACGGTGGGGACCATGTCGATGATGTGCGCGAACTGGTCGCGGATCTCACCGCGGGCCCGGATACCGTCGGGCCAGTGGACGAGGAACGGGTCGCTGACGCCTCCGCGGTAGGTCTCCCGCTTCCATCGGCGGAACGGTGTGTTGCCCGCCCACGTCCATCCCCACGGGTAGTGGTTGAAGGTGGCCGGGCCGCCGAGCTCGTCGATGCGCGCCAGGCTCTCCTCGAGCGTCTCGGGCGCGTTGTTGAAGAACTGCATCTCGTTGGTGGTGCCCGTCACCCCGCCCTCGGCACTCGCTCCGTTGTCGGAGACCACCATGATCAAGGTGTTGTCGAACTCGCCGGTCTCCTTCAGGAAGTCCAACAGCCGGCCGAGGTGGTGGTCGGCGTGGGAGAGGAAGCCCGCGTAGACCTCCATCAGCCGCGAGGCAAGCCGCCGCGCGTCCGGCGCGAGCGACTCCCACGCGGGCACGTCCGGATCGCGCGGGGACAGGCGGGCGTCCGTGGGCACCACGCCGAGCTCCTTCTGCCGGGCGAAGGTCTGCTCTCGGTAGGCGTCCCAGCCGTCGTCGAAGCGTCCCCGGTAGCGGTCGGCCCACTCCTTCGGCGCATGGTGCGGGGCATGCGTCGCACCGAGGGACAGGTTCAGGAAGAACGGCTTGTCCGGGGCGACCTGCTTGGCGTCGGCGATGAACGACATCGCCCGCTCGACGAGGTCCTCCGTCAGGTGATAGCCCTCCTCCGGCGTGGCCGGCGGCTCGACCTGGTGGTTGTCGTAGACGAGGTCCGGATACCACTGGCTGGTGTCGCCGCCCAGGAACCCGTAGAACCGCTCGAAGCCCCGCCCCAGCGGCCACCGGTCGTACGGGCCCGCCGCCGACTCCTGCTCCGAGGGCATCAGGTGCCACTTGCCGACCATGTACGTGTTGTAGCCCTGCTGCAGCAGCATCTCCGACAGGAACCCGTTCTCGAACGGGATCTGCCCGTTGTAGCCCGGATAGCCGGTGGCCAGCTCCGTGATCGCCGCCATGCCGTTGGCATGGTGGTTGCGGCCCGTCATGATGCAGGACCGCGACGGCGAGCACAACGCGGTGGTGTGCATATTGCTGTAGAGCAACCCACCTGCGGCCAGCGCGTCCAGGTTCGGCGTCTCGATCGGACTGCCATAACAGCCCAACTGCCCGAACCCGGTGTCATCGAACACGAGGAACAACACGTTCGGCGCACCCGCCTCGCCCCGCACCGGCTGCGGCCACGCCGGACTCGACTCATCTGTCGTCCTACCGATCACTCCCGGGAACCGCTGCCCCGGCCGGTACTCACTCCACGACGGCTGCGCCATTCCAGCTCTCCATCCCACCAACCCCGACGAAGGAGCCGGTGATGCTTGTGCGGCTGCTCCACGCTAGGCCGCCACCATCGCCCCCGCGATCGGAGTACGCTGTCTGGCCCTCCCCTGGACGACGTAGCGCTTGGACAGCCCTCCGCCTCGTCCAGTTCGATGGACTTCGCAACGGGGCTGGAGTTCCGTCATTGCGTGAAGACGTTGAGCATGGCCTGGGGGAAGAGGGCATGGGTTTGGTGGTTGAGCAGGGCCTTTGCCGTTGGCCTGGCAGACTCCGCTGTCCATGATCTGCACGTGCTGCAGGCACTCGGCGCGGACGACGGAGTTGATGTCGTCGGCGGTGGCGGTGATGCCGTCGGCGAAGTGCGCGGTGATCTGGCCGCCGTCGACGCGGGCTCGTTCAGCTGGTCGTCGAGCTTGGCATGCGCAGCGGCGGGCAGCCGGCGGCGCGGATGGGCTCGTACGCTCGGAAGCTCGGCTACGCGCACCTGCGTCGCCACGACCTCCGGCACACCGGACTCACCTGGTTCGCCGACGTCGGGGTCCAGGTGCACGTCCTCCGCAAGATCGCCGGCCACGGATCGCTCACCACCACCCAGCGGTACCTGCACCCCGACGTGCACAAGATCACCGCCGCCGGCGCCACGCTCTCGGCACACCTCAGCGTGCTCCGCGCGCCCCGGTCCCTGCCGAGCCCGATCGTGGTCGCCCGCTGACTCGGTCAAGGCGAGTTGGTCCCCAAGTGGTCCCCAAAAACGAGTCAGAGGCCGTTTCAGATTGCTCTGAAACGGCCTCTGACCTGCGACTCTTTCAAGTCGGGACGACAGGATTTGAACCTGCGACCCCTTGACCCCCAGTCAAGTGCGCTACCAAGCTGCGCCACGTCCCGATGCGCGTCTCTGCGGGGTTTTCCCTGCGTCGGCGTGCAGGGAAAACATTACCTCACTCCGGGGGGTGGGATGACGCACGGGTAGTCACGGGCTCGGCGGCGCGGGATCGGCGCCGCAGGTGGCGGCGAGGGCGGTCGCGTGGGCGAGGGCGTCGGGGGAACCGGTGGCGCGGGCGAGGTCGAGGCGGGCGCGGGCTTCCTCGTAGCGGGAGGGGGAGTCCGTGAGGTGGGCGACGGCCTGGGTGAGGAGGCGGACGGACTCCGGCGGGTCGGCGAAGAGGGCGAGGCAGCGGAGTGCTTCGCCGAGGGCGGTGGGGGTGCCGAGGCGTTCCGCGTGGGCGTGGGACTCGGCGGCGATGCGGGCGGCGCGGTCCGGGTCGGTGGGGGCGACGGCGCGGGCGAGGTCGAAGGGCCAGGGCGCCCAGACGACGTGGTGCCGGCCGCGGACGGTGAGGGCCTCGGCGGCCGCTTCGAGGGTGTCGACGGCCTCCTCGCGACGGCCCTCGGCCAGGAGCAGCCTGCCGAGCACGCTGGGGCCGTCCGGGAGCACGATCGCGCCGGGCCAGGGCGGCCCGAAGGCGTAGCGGTCGGCGACGGCCCGCGCCTCGGCCGTGCGGCCGCGGGCGAGGAGCGTGTCGACGAGCAGGCAGGCGGTGTCCCAGTGGACGGGGAGCCCGCCGCCCACGCGGTCGGCCAGCCGGAGCCCCTCCTCCAAGTGCCGCTGGGCTCGCACCAGCTGGCCCCGGCGCCGGTGGACCAGCCCCAGGAGCGTGTGGGCGAAGGCCAGGTGGGCGCCGCTCCAGCCCGAGATCTCGAAGGCGCGGACGGCCTCGGTGAAGAGGGCCTCACCGCGGTCGGGCCGATCCGCGAAGACGTACGCGATGCCCGTGAGCGCCGGGATCTCGAAGCCCCAGGTCACGTCGGTCCAGCCCAGCCCCCTGGCCGGCACGCCGTCGACGAGCGCGCGGTCGCAGAGCCGTACCACCTCGGCGGCGGGCTCGCCCCGGAGCATCGCGTCGAAGCCCCGCACGCCGATCAGCGCCCGCTCGGAGTTGTCGGCGCCGGTGAATCCCGCCGTGAGCTCCGCGAGGCGGCCCGAGCGGCCCGGACCGTCCTCCTCCGCGGCCTGGAACCCCTCGAACATGAAGTGTGCGGCCTGCAGCCGCCGTCGCCCGGTGCCGGGCGGGGTCCGGAGCGCCTCGGCGGCGACCGCCCGCGCGGCGTCCTGGAGCTGGTTGTTGTGGGCGAGGGCCTGGGCGAGCCGGTAGGTGGCGTCGATCCGGAGCGCGTCGTCGAGGCCCGGCAGGTCCAGCGCGGACCGCAGGTGCCGGACGGTGGCCGCCGGCGACGTCAGCAGCGACGCGCAGCCGAGCTCGTACAGCACCCTCGCGTACGTCTCCGGGCGCGGCGGCTCCGTGAGCGCCCGCTCCAGGCAGCGGCGCGCGGCGTCGGGCGCTCCGACGGCGAGGTGCTCGGCGGCCGCCGCCCGCAGTCGGCCGACGACCTCCTCGTCCTCGTCGGGATGCACCTCCAGGAGGTGCCGGGAGACGGCGGCGGGCCCGTGCCCCGCCCCTTCGAGCGCCCACGCGGCGCGCCCGTGCAGCGCCGTCCGCACGGCCGTCGGCACCGAGCCGTACACGGCGGTCGCGATGAGGGGGTGCGCGAACTCCAGCGGGGTTTCGGGCGCGCCCCCGACGGGGGTGAGCGGCGACGGACCGGCGGGTCCGCTGCCCTCCGCCGACGGCGACGCGGGGGATGCGGGCGACGTGGGTGACGGAGTGATGATCCTCGCTCGGCGGAGGAGGGCCGTGTCCTCGGCGACCTCCGCCGGCTTCATGCCGGTGAGGGCCGTGAGGAGGTGCGGTGTGCTGTCCGTGCCGAGGACGGCTATCGCCCAGGCGAGGCGGGTCGGGCCGGTGCCGAGTTCTTCGAGGCGGGCGACGAGGCCGCCGCCACGGGCGCCCGCGCCGAGGTCGCGGAGGAGTGCGGCGGAGCCGGCGACGGGTTCGAGCATCCGGTCGCGGGCCTTGGCGAGGAGTTCGACCGTCTCGTACGGGTTGCCGGAGGTCACGGTCCAGAGCTCGCGGCAGAACGGTTCGTCCGCGTGACCGCCGAGCATGTCGCGGGCGAGCGCGGCGGTGGCCCCCAGTGTGAGGGCGTGCAGGCCGAAGGTCAGGACCGCGCGGTCGGCGAGTGCCGCGAGCGTCGCCGCCGCGCCGGGCCGGTCGGGGTTCTGCGCGGGCGGACGGTGGGCGAGGACGACGAGCACGGGAAGCCGCCGGTCCTGTCCGTCGCGGGTGAAGGCGTCGAGCCAGGCCAGGGACTCGGCGTCGGCCCACTGCGCGTCGTCCACGAGCAGCAGCAGCGGCCGGTCCCGCAGCCGTTCGGCGAGGCGGCCGACGAGCCCGGCCAGGCCGTCCCGCACACCCTGCGGGTCCGCGGGGGCCGCCGACGGCGAGAGCGGCGCGGCGATGCCGAGCGCGGGCGCCAGGAGGTCGTGGTGGTCGCCGAACAGGCCGCGCACGTCCTCCGGCCCGAAGCCGTCGAGGGCCGGCTGGAGCAGTTGCCGGGTGAGGTGGAAGGGGACCGAGACGAGGGTCTCGCCGCCCCGGGCGGTCAGCACCGTGCAGCGGTCCCGGGCGATGCGGTGGATCGCGGCGAGGAGTGTCGTCTTCCCGATGCCCGGCTCGCCCCGGAAGACGAGTATGCCGCCGCGCCCGGGACCGCCCGCCGCCGCTCCGGCGACGAGCGCGTCGACGGCGTGCGCCGCCGCGGTGAGTTCCGGGTCGCGCTCCAGCAGCCCGTCCGGCTCCGGCCCTGCGGGGTGCGGCGCGACGAGGTCCAGTCCGGCGGGACGCGGCACGCGCCGCTCCGACCGGGCGGGGTGCGGCACGGCGATGTCCGTGAACGGCCTTGCGGACGGCGGCTGTTCGGCTTCCGACGGCACCGGCGACTCACTCCCCCACACGAACTTGCGGCCTGGTGCGGCCCGCGCGTGACCTCCGCGGACCAGGCCTGGTACTGGACCGTCGAGCCTAGCGTCCCTGATCGCCGCAGGGGCGACAATGGGCGGGTGAACCGGACAGCGAATGAGGGCGGCAGGGATCGCGACGCGGAGGGCAGGGCCCGGAGCGGGCGCCCCCGCGACGGGCTCGGGCGGCCCCTGCCGTACGGCGCGGAGGGCGTGCCGCGACAGCCCGAGGGGGTCGTGCGGGCACCGGCCGAGACCTTGAGCGAGGCGCAGCGGCTGCTGGACGCGGGGATGCCGTTCCACGCCCACGAGGTCTTCGAGGACGCCTGGAAGTCGGGCCCGGAGGCGGAACGCGACCTGTGGCAGGGCCTCGCACAGCTCGCCGTGGGCCTGACGCACGCCGCCCGCGGGAACACGGCGGGCGGTGCCCGGCTGCTGCGCCGGGGCGCCGACCGTCTCGTGGACGCGGCCCCGGCGGCCGCCGCGTACGGGATCGACGCCGACGGACTCGTCACGTGGGGTCGGGATCTGGCCGAGCGCACGGAGGCGGGTGGCGCGGCGGACGCGGGTCGCGCGAGTGGCGCGGCGGACGCGGATGGCGCGGCGGGCGCGGGGGAGGCCGAATCCGCCGCGGGCGGGCGGTCCGTGGGCGTCGACCCCGTCGCCGAGGCGCCCCGCCTGCGCCGGGGCGTCGCCTGAGCGCACGTACGGCCGCGGAGGGCGCCGGGGAGGGCCCCGGGAGGGTTCGCAGGTGTCCGGTGGGTGGCGCCGAGCCGGGCAGGGCTTTCCGGAGGGGACCTACGGGCCGGGGTGTTCGAGTTCTCGCCGGAGCACGGAGGTGTGGCTGAGGGCGGGGTCCTTGGTGGCCGTGAGGAGGGTGACGGTCTCGCGGGCGGCGATCTCCCTGAGGCGGTCGAGGGCGGTGGCGGCGTCGGGGGCGGCGAGTTCGGCCTCGTAGCGGCGGCAGAACTCCTCGTACGCGCCGTCGGGGCCGTGGTACCAGTGGCGGAGCTCGGTGGAGGGGGTGAGCGCCTTGGGCCATTCGTCGATGTGGGCGTCGGTCTTGCGGAGCCCGCGCGGCCAGAGGCGGTCGACGAGGACGCGTACGCCGTCGTCGGGTGACGGCGTGTCGTAGATGCGGCGGACGCGGACGGTGGGGGTGCTTGCGGCCATGGTGCCAGGGTGCCGGACCGCGCGCGGGCTCAGCCGGCGACGCGCAGTGCCGGAAGGAGGACGGCGTCGACGAAGGTCCGCATGGTGGAGACGTCGGGGAAGCGGTCCTCGAAGACCCGCTCGACGCGGAGCATGCCCATGAAACAGGGCGCGACGAAGGCGATGGCCGGGTTGTCGGCGGCGACCTCGCCGCGTTCGACGGCACGGGCCACGACGGCGTCGATGGCGGCGACCTCGGGGGCGATGACGGTCTCGCGGAGCGCCGCCCGCAGGTCGGGGTGCTGAACGAAGGCCTGGGTGACGGCCTCCATGAGCTCGGCGTCGCGCTCGCGGTGGGAGGCGGCGATGCGGGCGGCCTCGCGGAGGTCCTCGGCGAGGCTGCCGGTGTCGATGCCGGCGAAGACGGTGCAGCGCCGCTGAGCGAGCGCGGCGGTGACGAGCCGCGGTTTCGTGCCCCACTGCCGGTAGAGGGTGGCCTTGCCGCACTTGGTGCGGGCGGCGACGCCCTCCATGGTCACCGAGTCGTAGCCGCCCTCGCGGAGGAGGCAGAGGACGGCGTCGTACAGCTCGGTCTCGCGCTCCGGCGTGATCTTGCTGCGACGGGCGGCGGCGCTCGCGGCCTGAGTGGACATCGATCCCTCCTGGACACCTCTGTCTCTGCACATACGAGAGTAGGGGGTGCACAATCGAGACGCAAACGTATCGAGACGCTTGCGTCTCGATGAAATCGGATCTAGGCTCACTGCGTTTGTTGCCGATTTGACGGATTAGAGGGCCGCACGATGGCTGCCGGGTTGAGCGGGATACGAGGACCACGTCCTGCAGGACGGGGGACGACACCCACCCCCGGCCCGGCCAGGCCCCCGCTGCTGCGGGAGCTCCTGCTCGTCACCGCGCTCTTCCTCGTCTACAAGTTCGGCCGGCTCTTCGCCAACGGCCACGAGGCCCGCGCCTTCCGGAACGCCGACCGCGTCTGGGACGCCGAGCGCGCGATCCACCTGCCGGGCGAGGAAACGATCCAGCAGCTGCTGCTGCACGGCGAACCGCTGATCAAGGCCGCCAACACGTACTACGCGGCCGTGCACTTCCCGGCCACCATCGCCTTCCTCGCCTGGCTGTACTGGCGCCGCCCCGCCCACTACGTGTGGTCGCGCCGCGTCCTCGCGCTCGTCACCGGCGCGGCGCTCGCCCTCCACCTCCTGATGCCGCTCGCCCCGCCCCGGATGCTCGCCGCGACCGGGCTCGTCGACACCGCCCGGATCTACGGCCCCTCCGTCTACGGCGCGACGCCCGAGACCGACTCGATGGCGAACCAGTTCGCCGCCATGCCGTCGCTGCACTTCGGCTGGGCGCTGATGGTCGCGATCGGCCTCATCGCCGCCACCCGGTCCCGCTGGCGCGGCCTGTGGCTGCTGCACCCGCTGCTCACCCTGCTCGTCATCGTCGGCACCGCCAACCACTACTGGTTCGACGCGCTCGCCGCCGCCGTACTCCTCGGCCTCGCGCTCCTCGCCGTCCGCGCCCCCGGCCGCAGCCGCACCGCACCCCCGCCGCCGGTGGGCCGCGCACTCGGCGCGACCGCCCTCCCCGCCGGAGCCCTCCGATGAGCCCCGCCGCCGGCACCGTGCTCGCGGTGCTCCTCTCCCTCGTCTCCGCCGCCGGGTACGCGCTCGCCGCCGTCGCCCAGTCCCGGCTCGCCGCCGCCTCCCCCGCCGCCGACGACGGGCGCGGCGCGCTGCGCGCCCTGCTCGCCCGCGGCCAGTGGTGGGCGGCCGTCGGCCTCAACGCCGCAGGCGCGCTCGCCCACGTCGCCGCCCTCCACTACGGGCCCCTCACCCTGGTCCAGCCGCTCGGCGCGCTCACCCTCGTCGCGGCGCTGCCGCTGGGCGCGCACCTCGCGCACCGGCGGGTCACCAGGACCGAGTGGCGCGGGGCCCTGTGGACCCTCGGCGGACTCGTCGGCCTGGTCGCCGTGACCGGCCCGACGGCGCCCGGCGAGGCGCTCAGCCTGCGGGAGTCCCTGGCCGTCGCGGCGGCGACCGCGCTCCTGATAGCCACCCTCGCCTCGGGCCGGCTCACCGGACGCGGCGCGTCCGCCACCGGCGGCCGGACCGGGCGCGGCCTCGGCCACGCCACGGCCTCCGGGATCGCCTCGGGCGTCGCCTCCGCCCTCACCCAGACCCTCACCGCCGCGCTCGCGCTCGAACTCCCCGGCGACGAGCCCGTCTGGTGGCAGACCGCCCTGCTCGCCGTCCTCATCTCGGCCTTCGCCACGGGCGGCCTCCTCCTCTCCCAGGCCGCCTACCGCGGCGGCCTCGCCGCCCCCCTGGCCGTCGTCAACCTCTCCAACCCGGCCGCGGCCGCCGTCATCGGCGTGGCCCTCCTCGGCGAGACCTTCCGGGCCGGCGCCTGGGGCTGGCTCGTCGCGGCCACCGCCTCCCTCGTCGCGGCGCGGGGCGTGGTGCTGCTGTCGAAGGGCGGGGCGGTGGAGGCGGGCGCGGCAGCGGAAGCCGTCGGGAACGCGGGCGCGGGAGCGGTCCTGGGGACGGGCGCGTCGGCGGCCACCGCGGCGGCCCCGCCGGTGGGTCGGCCGGTGGATCGGCCGGTGGGCCGTCCGGTAGGTCGGCCGGTGGATCGGCCGGTGGGGACGGCCGAGCCCGCCGGGGCGCTCACGGCCGTGGCGTCGGCTGGGCCTGCCGGAGCGGTCGCGTCTGTGGCGGTGGTCGGGCAGGCGGGCGCGGCCACGCCTCTTGCGCCGACTGGGCAGGCGGACGCACTCACGCCTGCCGTACGGACCGGGCAGGCAGGCGCACTCGCGCCTCTTCTGCCGACCGGGCAGGCGGGACCTCCCGCGATCGCTGCGGTGAACGGGCAGGCGGCACCCGCGACCGCTGCGACGGCCGGGCCTGCGGGAGTGCCCGCACCCCTGGCCGCGGCAAGCCCCGACACGGTGGGCACACGCGCGCACGTGCCTCCGTTCGGGTCCGCGGCCACGCCCGCGCCCGCCCCCGGGCCCGACCCCGAGCCCGTCGTGATCCCCGCGCCGATGCCACCCGTGCCGTCGCACATGGCGTGCCCCTGAGCGGGGGCGCCCAGGGGGGGGCTTGCGGCAGGCGTCGGCGGACGACAGCCCTCCCCTTTCGTCATCTTGACGACAACTGGCGGGACCCCTATCGTCATGGTGACGACAAGGGGGTTCCATGGCCGACATCACCCGGCGGGCCGGCTGGCGCCATCTGCGCTCCGCGCCCACCGCGCACATCCGCCACCAGCGCAGGGGCAAGCTCGTCCACGACGGCGAGGGGCTGAGCTTCTGGTTCCGGCCGCTCACCGCGGCGCTCTCCGAGGTGCCGGTGAACGACCGGGAACTCGCGATGGCGTTCCACGCCCGGACCGCCGACTTCCAGGACGTGAGCGTGCAGTCCACCGTCACGTACCGGATCGGGGACCCCGGAACGGCGGCCGCCCGCCTCGACTTCTCGATCGACCCCGACACGGGCGCGTGGCGGGGCACACCGCTGGAGCAGATCGCCACGCTGCTGACCGAGACGGCGCAGCAGCACGCGCTGGACGTCCTGGCGCGTACCGCGCTGGCGGCGGCGCTCGTCGACGGCGTGGCGGCGGTACGGGACCGGATCACGGCCGGACTCGCGGCCGAGCCGCGCCTGCCCGCCACCGGGATCGAGGTCGTCGCGGTCCGAGTGGTGGCGATCCGCCCCGAGCCCGAGGTCGAGCGCGCGCTGCGCACCCCGGCCCGCGAGCAGATCCAGCAGGAGGCCGACCGGGCCACCTACGAGCGCCGCGCCGTCGCCGTCGAGCGCGAACGCGCCATCGCCGAGAACGAGCTCGCCAGCAAGATCGAGCTCGCCCGGCAGGAGGAGCGGCTCGTCGAGCAGCGCGGCACCAACGCGCGGCGCGAGGCCGAGGAGAACGCGGCCGCCGACGCCGTACGGGCCGAGGCCGAAGCCGTACGGAAGGTCAGGCTCGCCCGCGCCGAGGCGGAGGCGGCCCGGGAGGTCGGCGAGGCGCGCGCCGGAGCGCAGTCCGCGTGGCTGCGGGCGCACGGCGAGGTGACACCCGCCACCCTGCACGCCCTGGCCGTGCACCGGGCCGCCGAGAACCTCCCCCGGATCGAGCACCTGACCCTCTCCCCCGACGTGCTGACCGGCCTGCTCGCCAAGCTGGGCGAGGGCGGGACCGGGACCGGAGCCGGGGCCCGGTCGTGAGCCTCGCGCCGCGTGCCGTCCTCGTGCACCGGACCACGGAGTACGAGGAGCTGCTCGCCCGGCACGGCACCCACGGCCAGGCCGCGTTCTTCCTCTCCGCGCGCGGCCGCTCGGTCGAGGCGGTACGGGAACGGCACGAGCGCACCCGCCGGGCGCTCGCCGAGGTGGCGGGCGCGGTCCCGCTGACGTGGCGCCAGACCCGGGTGGAACGCGCCGATCTGGACCGCTTCCTGTTCGGGCCCGAGGACGTGGTCGTCGTGGTCGGCCAGGACGGTCTCGTCGCCAACGCGGCGAAGTACCTGACCGGGCAGCCCGTGGTGGGGATCGACGCCGATCCGGGGCGCAACCCGGGCGTCCTGGTGCGGCACCGCGCGGCGCAGGCGCGGCGGCTGCTGCCGTACGCGGTGGGGGCCGGCGCGGCCGTCGACGAGCTGACGATGGTCGAGGCCGTCACCGACGATGCGCAACGGCTCCTCGCCCTCAACGAGATCTACGTCGGCCCGCCCGGCCACCAGACCGCCCGCTACACGCTCGGCCTCGACGGCACGGACGTCCCGCCGGAGCCCCAGGCCTCGTCGGGCGTGCTCGTCGGCACCGGCACCGGGGCCACCGGCTGGCTGCGGTCCCTGTGGGAGCAGCGCTCCAGCGCGCTCGCGCTGCCCGCGCCCTCGGACGCCCGGCTCGCCTGGTTCGTCCGCGAGGCCTGGCCCTCGCCCACCACCGGCACCACCCGCGTCGAAGGCCTCCTCACCCCCGGTCAGGGCCTCCGCCTCACCGTCGAGTCCGACCGCCTCGTCGCCTTCGGCGACGGCGTCGAATCCGACGCCCTCGACCTGACCTGGGGCCAGACCGTCCACCTCACCGTCGCCACCCCCCGCCTACGCCTGGTGGGCTGACCCCCGCGCGCCCCTCAACCAGCCCGGCAACCCCGGCCGACCTCACGCGGCCCCACCCGGCCGGACCACCGCTCACATGGCCCCATGCCCGGCGGGACACCCCTCTCCCACCCGCGCGGCCCCACGCCCGACCGGAGAGAACCCGCCACCCTCGGGCCCGCCGCCCCGCAGCCCCGCCGCCCCCGCATCGCCGCGCGCGGCCGGACGCACCCCGCCAACCCCACGCGGCCCCAGGCCCGGCCGGAGAGCGCCGGCGCCCTCGCGCCGCGCCTCACCCCCGTCCGAGCCCCGCCCCACCCCGTCCCGAGTCCCGCACCCGGCCCCCACCAACCCGCCCGAAGCCCCCGCACCCGCGCCCTACGCACCCGCCCGAAGCCCTGACTCCGAAGCCGCCCATCGGCCCGGCCGAAGCCCTGACTTCGAACCCGCCCACCGACCCGGCCGAAATCAGTCGGCGTGTGGTGGGGGTGCTTCGGGGCGGCGTTATGCTCGGCGCGCTTTGACCTGTTTGTGTGGGGTGGAATCCGCTCCCGGCCGTCGAAGGAATGCCATGACCTCCGCTTCATCCGGTTCGCTGTCCGTTGCTCCCGCCACGCTGCGGGACTGGGACCTCGTGCGTTCCTGGGCGGCCGAGGAGGGGTGGAATCCGGGCCTGTCGGACGCGGGGGCGTTCTTCGCGCAGGATGCGGGCGGGTTCTTCATGGGACGGGTGGACGGGGAGCCGGTGTCGGCCATTTCGGTGGTGAACTACGACGAGGCGTACGCGTTCCTGGGGTTCTATCTGGTGCGGCCCGAATTCCGGGGCCTCGGGCACGGTCTGACCACTTGGCGGACCGCGCTGGCGCACGCCGGGGGGCGGTCGGTCGGTCTGGACGGGGTGCCGGCGCAGCAGGACAACTACCGCCGCTCGGGGTTCGCGACGGCGTACCGCACGGCGCGGTACGTGGGCGAGGTCCCCGTGCCGGACGGCCCGGTGGGCGGGGTGGTGGCCGCCGAGCGGGTCGATGCGGCCGCGCTGGCCGCGTACGACGCGGGCTGCCACCACGCCGACCGCCCGCGCTTCCTGTCCGCCTGGCTGACCACTCCGGGCCACCGGGCCCTCGTGAGGGTCGTCGACGGCCGCCCGACCGGGTACGGGGTGATCCGTCCGGCGGAGGACGAGGCGAGGGTGGGGCCGTTGTTCGCGGACAGCCCGGCCGATGCGGCGGCCCTGCTCGACGCGCTCGCCGCCGCCGCGCGGGACTTCGGCTCCGACCGGCTCGCGGTGGACATGCCGGAGGCGAACCCGGCGGCCGCCCGCATCGCGCTGGAGCGCGGCCTGGAGCCGACCTTCGAGACGGCCCGGATGTACACGGGCCCGGTCCGCCCGGTGGCGCACGAGCGCGTCTTCGGAGTGACCAGTCTCGAACTGGGCTGACGCCGCCGAGGCGGGGGCGCGTCACCGACAGTGTGCGCCCATCTCGTCGTAATTCCGGGTGACTTACCGCGCATCACGACAACTCGCTACGAATAGGCGCAATCCGCCTTATCCGGTCACGACTCGCCGCGGCCGACCGCGGCGCCTCGGGCCGCCGTCACGGATCGCCGCGGTGCGGCCAAGTCGTCGGCGGGGCCGCCGGAAAGGCCCGCGCCCTCCGCGCCGCACGGGCCCCGGGCCTTGCCCCGCCGGGCCGGGGCGCGTCTCCCCTCGCCGCACCCCCGCAGCCCTGTGAGGGGTGACAAGGGTTTTCCCCGTATCGGGTTCACCCCCCCGTTCCCTACTGTCCTCCGCACCGGCAGATATCATCCCCCCAGCGCACCCTGACAGGTGCATGCGGAGGGTGATGTCCGCCGGTGACGGCCTTGACCCGGGCCGTCGCGCCGGTGGCGGCGCACGGGCCCCCCAAGCCCAGGGAACCTCGGACGCGACCCCACTTCGCCCCGTGTGACCCGCGCCGCCGCCACTGCTCCGCAGTTACGTCGTACTCGAAAGGGCCACACCTTGAACGGTTCCAGGCGGAGAGTCATATCCGTGGTCGCGAGCGCCGCGATCCTCGGCGCCGCTGCCACGACCGGGGCGATCGCCGCCGCCCCGGGCGCTGCCACCCCGAAGCCGGCTCCGGCTTCGCAGACGATGCGGGCGCTTCCCAGCGCCCCCGTCGAGAAGGTCATCGTGACCTACAAGAGCCAGGCCGCCGAGGCCGGCTCCAACACCGCCGCGAAGAGCGACACGGCCGAGAAGGCCGCGAAGACGGGCGAGAAGCTCTCCTTCGAGCGCCGCCTCGCCGGCGGTGGCGCCCTGGTCGACCTGGGCGACAGCGCCACCAAGCAGGACGTGACCGAGGTCATGGACGCGTTCCGCGCCGACCCGTCCGTCGCGTCGGTCGAGCCCGACATCCGCGCGTACGCCATGGCCGTCACCCCGGACGACACCGACTACGCCAAGCAGTGGGACCTCTTCGAGCCCACCGGCGGCATGAACGTTCCCGCGGCCTGGGACAAGACGACCGGCACCGGCGTCACCGTCGCCGTCATCGACACCGGCTACGCCGCCCACTCGGACGTGGCGGGCAACATCGTCGCCGGCTACGACTTCATCTCGACCTCCGCCGACGCCCGCGACGGCAACGGCCGCGACGCGGACCCGAAGGACGAGGGCGACTGGAACGCCACCGCCGGCGAGTGCGGCACCGGTTCCACCGCCTCCAACTCCTCCTGGCACGGCACCCACGTGGCTGGCACCATCGGCGCCGTCACGAACAACACCAAGGGCATCGCGGGCATCGCGTACAACGCGAAGATCCAGCCCGTGCGGGTGCTCGGCAAGTGCGGCGGCTCGTCCTCCGACATCGCCGACGCCATCACCTGGGCCTCCGGCGGCACCGTGCCGGGCGTCCCGGCCAACGCGAACCCGGCGAAGGTCATCAACCTGAGCCTGGGCGGCGCCAGCTCCACCTGCCCGAGCGTCTACCAGACCGCCATCAACGGCGCCGTCTCGCGCGGTACCACCGTCGTCGTCGCCGCGGGCAACAGCAACGCGAACGCCTCCGGCTTCACTCCCGCGAACTGCTCGGGCGTCATCACCGTGGCGTCGACCAGCCGCGAGGGCAACCGGTCGTACTACTCCAACTACGGCACCATCGTGGACGTGTCCGCGCCCGGCGGCGAGACCCGCCGCTCCACCGACACGCCCGGTACCGTCACCACCCCCGAGAACGGCATCTACTCCACGCTGAACTCGGGTCTGACGACCCAGTCGACCGAGAACTACAAGCCCTACCAGGGCACCTCGATGGCGGCGCCGCACATCGCCGGCCTGGCCGCGCTCCTGAAGTCGGCCAAGAGCACCCTCACGCCGGCCGAGATCGAGTCCGCGATCAAGACCAACGCCCGTCCGCTGCCCGGCACCTGCACCGGCGGCTGCGGCACCGGCATCGCCGACACCGCGAAGTCCGTGGACGCGGTCCTCGGCACCACCCCGCCGAGCGGCAACGTGTTCACCAACGCGACCGACGTGACGATCGCCGACAACACCACCGTGTCGTCCTCGATCGCCGTCACCGGCCGCACCGGCAACGCGCCCGCCACCCTCAAGGTCGGCGTGGACATCAAGCACACCTGGCGCGGGGACCTGGTCATCGACCTGGTCGCCCCCGACGGCACGGTGCGCAACCTGAAGGCGTCCTCCTCCTCGGACAGCGCCGACAACGTCCTGACCACGTACACGGTCGACGCGTCGAGCGAGGTCGCCAACGGCACCTGGAAGCTTCAGGTGAAGGATGTGGCCTCGGGTGACACCGGCTACATCGACTCATGGAGCCTCACCTTCTGATCCACCGGTGACACCCCACTGAACCACCCCCCACATCAGCATCCTTGCTGGTCAGCGACGCGCTCGTGGTCTACACCACGGGCGCGTCCTGGCGTGTGGGAGGCAGCTGCCGAGCAGGCCTCCTGTCCGTATGTCGGACAGGAGGCCTGGACTCCTCCGGTGTGCTCCGTATCCTCTGCCCACGGGGCTCATGGGCCGGGACCCGAGGGCCGGAGGTGGTGGACAGTGACGACAGCACCGCACCGCGCTGCCCCGGTGGGCCGCGAGGAGCTCCTCGCCCGCATCGAACGCGCCCTGCACGCACGGGGCCGCGCCCTGCTCACCGGACCCGCCGGCGTCGGCAAGACCGAACTCGCCCTGGCCGAGGCGGCCCGCGCCGAGGCGCGCGGCGAGACCGTGCTGTGGCTGGCGCCGCTGCCGTCCGACCGGGACATACCCGGCGCCGCCGCGGCCGCGCTCGTCGCCTCCGCCGCCGCGACGGTCGCCTCCCCGGCGCCCGGACCCGCGGCACCGGAACCCGGGATCCTCACCTCCGGCGTCTTCGACGAACTGCCCGGCCCCCAGCGCACCGCCGTCGCCATGCTCTGCCGCGAGGCGCCGATCGACGCCGGCGGCTGGGACCCGATCGCACTGCGCCTCGGCATCGCCCGCATCCTGCGCGCCCTGACCGGCCGCGGCCCCGTCCTGCTGGTCGTCGACGGGGTGCAGCACGTCGACGCGGACAGCGCGGACCTGCTGCGGTTCGCCCTCCACCTGGCCCCGCCCGCCCTGCGGGTAGTAGCCGTGGAGACCCCGGAACCGTACGGCGAGGTCCACGAGCCCTACCGCGAGCCGCACCGCCCGGAGGACCCGCACGCCACCCACCTGTGGGTGCCGTCCGAGGCGGACGTGCTGCTCGTCCCGCCGCTGGCCGCCGACGAGATCGCCGAACTCCTCATCCACCACCGGCTGCCCTCCCGGATGGCCGGCCGCATCCACCGGGCGAGCGGCGGCAATCCGCGCCTCGCGCTCGCCGTGGGGCGGTCCCTCGCCGACGCCAGGACCCCGCTGCACCACGCGGAGGCGCTGACGCTCTCCGGCAGGGCCCGCGACCTCGCCCGCCAGCTCCTGGGCGCCGCGCCCGCCGCCGTACGGGAGACGCTGCTGCTCGCCGCGCTGGCCCTGCGCCCCTCGGCGACCCTGGTCCGCCGGGCCGGGCGGCCCAACGCGGAGGCGGACCTCGCGGCGGCCGAGCGGGCCGGACTGGTGTCGCTCGCCGAGGACGGGTCGGTGACGTTCACCGCCGGGCTGCTGCCCTCCACCCTGGTGCACGACGCCTGCTGGGCGGAGCGGAGCGCCGGGCACGCGGCCCTCGCGGAGGTCGTGGACGACCCCGTGGAGGCCGTACGCCACCGGGCGCTGGCCACCGACTCCCCGGACGAGGAGCTCGCCGCCGAGGTCGCGGCCGCCGCCGATCTGGCCCGGCGGCGCGGGAACAGCGCGCTCGCCGCCGAACTCGCCCTGCTCGCCGCCGAGTCGACGCCCGGCAGGCACGGCGGGCAGCGGCTCGCCCGGCTCGTCGACGCCGCCGAGGAGGCCGCGCGCGCGGCCCGTGCCGACCTCGCCATGCGGGCCGCCACCGATCTGCTCGCCCGGGACGCGGTGCCCTCCGACCGGGTGCGGGCGCGGCTCGCCGTGCTCGACACGGCGGGCCAGGGGCTGACCGGGCTCGACGAGATGTACGTCCACGCCATGGAGGACTCCGAGGGGAACACCGCGCTGCGGGCCGCCGTACAGCTGCGGCTCGCCGTCAAGTACGTCCTGGCGGACGGCGATCCGGAGCGGTCCCGGGCGGCGGCGGTCGAATCGGCCGCGCTGGCCGCGTCGATGGGCGACCCGCGCACGGCGGCGCAGGCGCTGACCGTCCAGGCGCGGATGGAGCGGGCCCTCGGCTCCCCGGACGCGGAGGCCGTGCTCGCCCAGGCCCGTGCCCTGGAGCTGGCCGAGCGCCCGCTGGGGATCCGCAACGCCGCACAGATCCTGACGATCCGCCACGCCCTGTTCGACGGGCGGCTCGTGGAGGCCCGCGACGAACTCGGCGCGCTGCTGCCGCTGGTGCAGCGGCGCGGATCCGTCGAGGACGCCATCGAGCTGCTCTCCACGCTCGCCGAGATCGAGTCGCGGATCGGGCCGTGCGGCGCGGCCCTCGCGCACGCCGGGCAGTCGCTCGCGCTCACCCTGGAGGCGGGCCTCTCCCCCGGTCCCGCCTGGTACGCGCTGGCGCTCGCGGAGACGGCGGGCGGCAGTTTCGCGCGGGCCGCGAGCTATGCGCGCCGCAGCGTGCAGGCCTCCGAGGAGGAGGGCGACCGGGTCTTCCTCTCCCGCAGCCGGTACGCGCTCGGCCGGGTCCAGCTGATCAACGGGGACGTGGCCGCCGCCCTGGAGACGCTGCGGCGGGTGCAGGCAGACGAGCGCGCCCAGTCGACCGTGGACCCGTCGATGCTGCGCTGGCACGAGGAGCTGGCCGAGGCGCTGCTCGCCCAGGACGCGGCCGACGAGGCGCTGGCGCTCCTCGCGGAGGTGCGGCCGGTGGCGGAGCGGCTCGGGCGGTCGACGGTGCTACTCGGCTGCGACCGGGCGTACGCCCTGTGGCTCGCGGCGGAGGGGCGGACGGACGAGGCGGCGGACCTGCTCACCCGTACGGCCGACAGCTTCGGGCGGGCGCGGCTGCCGCTGGAGCGGGGGCGGGCGCTGATCGCGCTGGCCCGCGTGGAGCGACGCCGGCGGCGGCGGTCGGCGGCGCAGAGCGCCCTGCACGCGGCGGCGGCGGTGTTCGAGCGGGCCGGGGCGGCTCCGTGGCTGGCGCTGGCGGGCGAGACGCCGGCGGTCGGGGCGGGCGACGGGCCCGGGTCGGCTTCCGGGGCGGAGGAGGCGCTGCCGGCGCTGTCCTCGCTGACGGAGGGTGAGCTGCGGCTCGCGCGGCTCGTGTGCCAGGGCGCCAGCAACCAGGAGGCGGCGGCGAAGCTGTACCTGAGCGTGAAGACGGTCGAGGCGCGGCTGACCCGGATCTACCAGAAGCTCGACGTCCGCTCCCGCGCGCAGCTGGCGACGGCGCTCCGGCCGTGAGGGGGCGGCCTCCGACGGCTCCCCGGCCCTGAGGAGACGCGGCTTCCCACGCCGCCCCGGCCCGGACCGGCTCGTGGCCGGACCGGAGCGTGGTCGGACCGGAGCGTGGTGGGCGGACCGCCGTCAGATGGAGAACGGCCGCTGGTCGAGGAACGCCTCGTCGGGCGAGCCGGTCAGGTAGAGGTTCGGGCGCTGGCTCCGGGGCAGTTTCTTCTGGACCGCCGCGTGGAACTCGCGGTAGCCGCCCTGGAAGGCGCCGTCGTCCCAGGTCTTGAGCACGGCGGCGGTGAAGGCCCCGTTGACGTCGCCGTCGGAGGCGACCTGGTCGTCCTGGCAGGCCGAGACGAGGAGGGCGTCGGGGCCCCGGCCGGCGGCCGCGGACTTCGCGAGCGAGTCGCGCAGCTCCGTGAGGAACTCGCGGTCGCGGTCGTAGAGCTGCCGCTGCTGCGGCTCGGGCATGTACCGGCCGCGGATGTCCTCGTCCGTGCCGCCGGGCACCTCGATGCTGCTGCCGCTGTGGCAGCAGTCGAAGAGGGCGACGATGCGCACGTCGTCCGCGAAGGCTCGGAAGGCCTGCTGGACCTCGTCGTCGAGGAACTGGCGGTCGTACAGGACGAGGGTCTCGTCGAGCGAGTCCGGCTCGTCGTCCGTGCCGGACTCGTCGGGGACCTGGCCACCGTGTCCGGAGTAGCTGAAGAACAGGATGTCACCCGGCACAAGCCGGGCGGCCGCCTCGCCCAGCACGGCCGTGACGTTGGCGACCGTCCCTTCGGGCGTGAGCAGCGTGGTGGTCTCGAATCCGCCGGCCCGTGCGAGCCGAGCCATGTCGTGGGCGTCGTTCTCGCAGGCGACCAGCGTCCCTTCCCATCCCTCGTACCGGGCCGGGTCGACGCTGTTCAGTCCGACGTGCACGGAGAGTCCGGTGGCCATGGGGTGCCTCCAGGTGAGATGCGGAGGAGATGCCGAGGAGCGTCTGTTCGGGTGGCCCTGCGCCCCGACGCCGACCGCGACCCTCTCCACGCGGTACTTCCATCCTATGAACCCTTCCGAACCCCCGCTCCCTCCGTCCGGTTCCGTCGCCCGGGGCGACGGCGTCGGCCGGTCCGCCCTCGCCGACCGCACCGGCTACGACGCGGCCTTCCTCGGCCCCGACGTCCCGCTGCCCGTCCCGGCGCGGGACGGGGTCGCGACGGTGATCCTGCCGTACACGCACTTCACCGTGGTGTTCCGCCCCGACCGACGGCTCGCGGCCTCGACGGCCGTGTGCATCGAGGGGCGCGAGCTCCTGGAGGACGTTCCCCGGGACGACGTCTGGGAGTTCGACCCCCGGCTGCCCGAGGAGCACCAGGCGGGCAACGACGTCTACCGGAACAACAGTCTCGACCGCGGCCACCTGGTCCGCCGGCTCGACCCGGTCTGGGGCTCTACGGCCGTCGCCCATCGGGCCAACACCGACACCTTCCACTACACCAACGCCGCCCCGCAGGCCGACGTCTTCAACCAGGGGAAACAGCTCTGGCAGGGGCTGGAGAACTACCTCCTCGACCACGCCGCCGAGTACGACCGGAAGCTGACGGTCCTCACCGGCCCGGTGCTCCAGGACTCCGACCCGCCGTACCGGGGTATCCAGGTGCCGCTGCGGTTCTGGAAGGTGGCCGCCTTCCTGCAGGACGGAGCGCTGGCCGCCGCCGCGTACGTCCTGGACCAGAGCCCCGACCTGAGCCGGGACGCCGATCGGGCCCTGGCGGGCGCGAAGGCCGGGTCGCCGCCGCCGCTCGGCCCCTTCCGCACGTACCAGGTGCCGGTCTCCGACGTCGCGGAGATCACCGAGCTGGAGTTCGGGCCGCTGCCGGACGTGGACGTGCTGCCGCCGGCGCGCGGTCCCGAGGAGCGGTGGCGACGTCTGGAGACGTACGACGACATCGTGCTGCACGCCTGACCCCGCCCCGGTGTCCCGCCCCCCGGTGAGCAGCGATTGCGGGGGGTTCGGGGCGGTGGAACGATGGAAGGGATCACCTCCGGCGCCGGAGCGACCGGCGCTGCGCGAAGAGCGCCGGGTAGGTGCGGTATGCCGCTCACGGAGACGGAGTGGGGGCTTGTCGCCAGTTGGGTGCGGGATCATCTCCTCGACACCGCTGAGCCTCGGGAGCGACTGCTGCGCGCGGGGTTGCCGGCGGATTTCGTGGAGGATCTGGCGCTGACGCCGGATGCGGACCGGAACGCGGTGCTGGTGGTGGGGGCGGCGCGGCGGGACATCGCGCATCAGCGGAGGCTGCTGGCCGTGCTGGCGGGGCTGGACGCGCTGGGGGCCATCGATGATCCGCATGCGTTCGAGCAGGGTGCGGAGGCCCGTAGTCTGCTCACGCGGTTGCGGGAGGACGAGCGGTTGCGGCGGTCACCGCGGGACCCGTTCGAGAGCCTGCTCCTGAAGCACGGCACCGAGGTGTTCCTGGACCGGAGCGAACTGCGGGAGAAGCTGCGGGGCTTCCTGGCCGATCCGGAGCAGACGGTGCTGGTCGTCGACGGGCCGCCGGACAGCGGGCGGTCGTACACGTACGAGCTGATCCGGCACCTCGGCCAGCACTGCGGTTTCCGTCCGGTGCGGGTGACGCTGTCCCGTACGTCGACGGCGGCGCGCCTGATGGAGCGGCTTTCGGCGTTCGTGTCGGGCCCGGGGGCCGACGAGGTGCTGTTGAACCCCACACGGTTGAACGATCCACTGCCGTGCTTCGAGGACGCCGCCCACCGGATCGTCGCGCGGGCGGCGGCGGCCGAGGACCGGTTCTGGCTGGTGCTCGACGACTGCGACAGGCTCGACCCGCAGTCGGACGTGTGGGACTGCATCGGCGTCCTGGCCCGGGCCGTGTACGAGCACACCCCGGTGCGGGCCGAGACCGTGCCGCGCCTCGTGCTGCTGGGCTACGCGACGACGATGCGCCAACTCCCGTACGAGATACGCAAGAACGAGTGCCGGGACACCACGCGCCTGGTGGACGAGGGCGATCTCCGGTCCTTCTTCCGCGCGTTCTTCGCCGACACGCTCGCCCCGGGGCAGGAGGCGACCGCCGGCGAGCTGACGGAGACGGCCGTCGGCGAGGTGCTCCGGGCCGTCGAGGCACCCGCGAACGGCGACAGCTACATGCGCCGGGTGTGCACGGCCGTGGAGGACGTCGTACGGCTCCGCCGGGCCCTGCCCCCGACCCCGGCGCCGGAGCCCGGGGAGGCCGGACCGCTGCTCCGTGACGCGCTGCGCACCGGTCTCGCCGCGCCCGCCACCGCACTGCCCGACCTGCGCAGGTCGTACCGCGAGGCGGCCTGCCTGCTCCAGGAGTTCGACCCGGCGCTGCTGCGCCTGCCGGGCGAGGAGCGGGCCACCGGGCGGGCGGTCCTCGAACTCGTCGACGACTGCACCGGCCTGCCGTCGCCGGGGGGAGCACCGGCCACGGTGTGGACGCTCAAGCCCGAGGTCCGCGACGCGACGCTCGCGGGCCTCCCCGGACCGGACGCCGCCCTGCGCGCCCTCCGGGCCAACATCGCCCTGCGGCCCCGGGGCCCGGGGCCGGAGCGGGCCGCTCTCGGCCTCCTGACGGGTGGCGGCCTGCCGCTCGCCGCGGAGCGCCCGCCCCTCGACGGGCCGCCGCCGCCTCCGCTCCAGGACCCCGTGGAGGAGCTCTCCGACACCCTTCAGGCCGTTCTCTGGCTGAGCCGGGTCCCGGGCGTGAGCGGTCTGCCCGCCGTCGACGACGTGCAGCACCGGTTGGAGAAGGCCCGGCTGCTGCAGCCGATGCACCGGCTGATCCGGGGGACGTTCCACGGCCGGACCGCCGAACTCGACGCCCTGCACGCCTATCTGGCCCTGCCCGAGGAGCCGGCGGAGCCGCCCGTCCTGCTGTACGGCGTGGGTGGCATCGGCAAGAGCACGCTGCTCGCGAAGTTCCTCGTCGACGCGCTGGCCGCCTCACCGGACGGATTCCCCTTCGCCTACATCGACTTCGCCCGTCCGACGCTCTCCATCCACGAGCCGGCCACCGTGATCGCGGAGGCGGCCCGGCAGCTGGGCATCCAGCATCCCGCGCTCCGCGCCGAGTTCGACGCGCTCGCGGACGAGTGCGAGCGGACCGCGGCCGTGCAGCGCGGCGAACGCAACGAACTCGACGACCTGTACCAGCTGGCCGGGGCGCGCGCCACGATGGGCCGCGACTACTCCGCCGACTTCCACGCCCGGGCCAGCGCCCGTGAACAGGAACTCGCCCACCGGGCCGCCTCCCTGGTCGCCGAGGCCGTCCGGCCGGCCCCGGGCGAAACGGCCCCGCCGTTCCTCGTCGTCGTCGACTCCTTCGAGGAGGCCCAGTACCGGGGCTCCCCCGTCATGGCGCGCATGTGGGCGATCTGGACCGCGCTCCGCGCCGCCTACTCGCGCCTGCGGTTCATCGTCTCGGGGCGCGCGCCGATCGACCACCCGGCCCGGGTCCTCACCCCCCGCTCGATGGAGCTGACCGAGCTGGACCACCGGGCTTCGGTGGACCTCCTGATGTCGTCCGGGGTGGACGACGAGCCGCTCGCCGAGGACCTCGCGGACCGGATCGGCGGCCATCCGCTGAGCCTGCGCCTGGCGGCCCGTACGGCCGTCGCGCTCGGCACCGACTCCCCCTCGCTGGGCGAGCTGCTGCGCGGACTGCCGTCCCGGCGGCGGTACTTCGACCGCCAGGTCGACCAGATGCTCATCCAGGGAACGCTGTACGACCGCCTCCTCAAACACATCGCGGAGGACGACGTCCGGGCCCTCGTCCAGGCGGGCCTCGCGCTCCGGTTCATCACGCCCGACCTGGTGCGGGAGGTGCTGGCCGGCCCGGCGGGGCTCCGGGTGGACACCCCGGCGGAGGCGCGCCGGCTCTACGGGCTGCTGACGTCCCGGGTCGACCTGATGGAGTCGGCCGGACCGGAGGCCATCCGCCACCGGGCCGATCTGCGGGCCATCATGCTGCGGCTGTCGGACCGCGCGCGGACCGATCTGATGCGGGCCGTGGACCGCAGGGCCGTCGCGTACTACGCGGCCCGCGAGGGCGACAGGGCCCGCGCCGAGGAGATCTACCACCGGCTCCGGCTCGGCGAGAACCCCCGCACGGTCGAGGCGCGTTGGGAGCCCGGCGTCGCCCCCTACCTGGGCGGGTCGACGCACCGGGAGATGGCGCACCGCTCGGCCGCGTTCCTCCTCGGGCGGATCGGCGGCCACGTGCCCGACCAGATCATGACCGAGGCCGACCAGGAGGACTGGGAGCGGATCGCCGCGCGCGAGGTGGAGGACCTGCTCACCCAGGGGTACGTCGAGGCGGCGGCGCAGCGGCTGGCCGAGCGGCGGCCGTGGACGCCGTGCAGCAGGCTGCACGCACTGCTCGCCGAGACCCTCGCCCGCTCCGGCCGGTCGGCGGAGGCCCGTGCGGGCGCCGACCGGGCCGTGGACCGGGCGGAGGAGGCGGGCTGCGCGGAGACCCAGTTGGAGCTGCTCCAGCTGTCGGCGCGGCTCGCGCAGGACGCGGGCGAGTTCGCGGAGGCGGACCGCGACCTCCAGGAGGCGGAGGAGCTCGCGGCGGGCCTCGGGCTGCGGTACGAGTCCCTGGGCGTCCTCGTCGCCCGGTCCCGGCTCGCCGCGCTCGCCGACGTCGACGCCGCCCCGGCCGAGGAGCGGCTGGCCCGGACGCTGCGGGGCATGCCGGACGCGGACCTGGCCCGGCAGCCGTCGCTGGCCCGTACGGCGGCGGCCACGGCCTGCCGGGCCGACCCGCGGCTCCTGGAGCACACGCTGCGGCTGGTGGGGCTTCCGGCGGACGAGGAGGCCGTCATCACCGAGCTCGCCCACTGGATCGACACCACCCTGACCGACGAGCCGGTGCTGCGGGCGCCGCTGTCGCGCATCCTGGAGTCGGCGGCCGGCGAGGCCGACCCGGTCCCCGGTGCGGACCGCCCGGACCTCGCGCGGATCGAGCGGGACCTGCGGGAGGCGCGGCGGCGCGGCACCCTGGACGGCGTGGCGCGGCAGGTGCTGACCCTCCGGGACGGCAGTGGGGACCTGCTGCTCGGGGTCGCCTCCGCGATGGACTCGGGGCCGCACGGGTCGGCTCCGCACGGCCCGGCACCGGAGGGCGGCGGGTCGGCCGGTGCGAGGGCGGGCACCGTGACCGGCCCGCTTCCCCGGCACGGCGGTGCGGGCCTGTGGACGCGGCCGCCGCCGAACGCCGCCGGGGCGGCGCTGCGCAAGGTGCCGTTCCTGCCGCAGGAGGAGCTCGTCCGGATCCGCAACGCGGCCATGGAGGCGGGGCTCGCCGACCGTGCGCTGCGCCCCGCGCTGCTCAAGGGCATCCCGGGGTACTTCACGGCCACGCTCGAACCGCTCGACGACCCCCGGGAGCAGGCCCACGCGGACCTGAACGCGATGAACCAGGTCGAGCGGCTTCTCGACGGCCTGGTGCCGCTGGAGATCTGGCTGCACAACGCGATCGAGCACGTCCACGAGCAGGGTCCCCGGGCCGTCCTCCAGGGCGCGCTCGACGCCGTGGCCCGCGAGATCACCGGCGAGGCCGAGCTGCCCGCGGAGATGATGCCCGGGGAGATGAAGGAGGAGGTCGTCCTCCAGGACGACACCGTGCCGTACGAGTTCCTGCACGGCGGCATCCGGGCCGGCGCCTCCGTCGCGCTGCTGCGGATCCCGCCGTACGAGTCGGGGGCGCCGCTCCTCCCGTCGTATCCGCACGGCGGCACCGGGTGGATGCTGGCACCGGGGCTGCTGATCACCAACCACCACGTGGTGATGGCCCGTTCGTGGGAGGCGGGCGTGCGGCCCTACGTCAGCGACGAGGACCTGCGGCTCCAGGCGGTGATGTCGCGCTCCCGCTTCGACTTCGTCGAGAACGCGGCGGCCGCGCCCGAGGCGACGGCCGGGGAGCTCGCCGCATGGGACGCGGCGCTCGACTACGCCATCGTGCGGCTCGCGCCCGACCAGGAGCGGCGGCCGACGCTGAAGGTCGCGACCCGGCCGCTGCTGGTCCGGGAGCGGCAGCGCGTGCCGGTCAACATCATCCAGCACCCGGGGGGCCTGCCGAAGCGGGTCGCGCTGCGCAACAACCTGGTCTACCGGGCGGACGAGCACGACATCCTGTACTTCACCGACACGCGGGGCGGCTCCTCCGGTTCCCCGGTCTGCCTCGACGACTGGACGGTCGTGGGACTGCACCGCGGGACGCGGAAGGTCGACGAGGTCGAGTTCCAGGGCGGGAAGACCCGGTTCGTGAACATCGGTACGCAGATGAGCAGCATCCTGGCCCATCTGCGTGAGTTCCGGCCTGAGTTGTACGAGGAGGTCATGGCGGCCCAGTCGGGGCGGCCGGTCCCCTCCGAGCAGACGAACGGGAAGCCGAGGTGAGGGAGCATGCCGAACGGACCGCGGAACGTGTCACCGGTCGCGACGGCCACCGAGCAGATCTTCGGCGATCTGCAGGAAGTCGCGGCGCGCGTGCGCGCGGATCTGGAGGCGGAGATCGCCGAGTCCGCGCAGGAACTCCCCGCCGACGTGGCGCCGGCGGCGGAGATCTCCCGCTTCGCCCGTGAGGAGCGGGCCCGCGTCCTGGAGGCGGGGGTCAGCGGGCTGGAGAAGCTGGCCGCGCACCGCGAGGACGAGCTGGATCCGGACGAGTCGTTCGGTGTGGAAGCGATCGTCCTCCTGGAGGGCCGTCCCGCGATCCTGGTGCAGCGGCAGGACTTCGCCCCGCAGCGGGACGAGTGGTCGGTGCTCGACGGGCACCGGCCGGCGATCCGCGAGTCGCTGCTGCGGGTCGGCCGGGTCGAGGTGAGCGGGCACCCCCGGCTCGACTGGATCGGCACGGCGTTCCTCGTCGGCCCGCGCACGGTGATGACGAACCGTCATGTGGCGGTGGAGTTCAGCCGGTTCGAGGAGGACCGCGGCCGCTGGTCGTTCGAGTACGGCATGTCGGCGCGGGTCGACCCGGCGGAGGAGCTGCCCGTCGAGGGCGAGCCGCACGCGGCCTCGACCCCGTACGAGATCGTGGAGGTGCTCGGCGTCCATCCCGACGTCGACATGGCCCTGCTGCGGGTCGAGCCGTCGGCGGACGGCGCCCTGCCGACGCCGCTCGCGGTGGCGGCGGACGCCCCGGCGAGCGTGCCGGGGCGTCCGGTGTACGTGGTGGGGTACCCCGCCTGGGACGGCCGGCGCAACGAGCCCGAGTCGATGCGCCGGATCTTCATGGACGTCTACAACGTCAAGCGGCTCCAGCCCGGGGTCGCGACCGAGTGCACGCCGGGCGGCCTGGTGATGAAGCACGACTGCTCCACCCTCGGCGGCAACAGCGGCTCCCCGGTCTTCGACCTCTCCGACCACCGCGTCCTCGGCCTCCACTTCGGCGGCCGGTACCGCACGGGCAACCTCGCCGTCCCGCTGTGGGAGCTGGTGGACGACCCGCTGCTCACCGCGGCGGAGGTCAACTGGGTCTAGCCGGCGGCCCCTTCGACGGAGAGGACGTCGGTGTAGGAACCGCGGGCGGTGGTTCCGTCCGGGAGTCGCCATTCGGCGGTGACCCGGCCGGCGGCGGGGGTGGTGTCGGGGCCGGGGCGCAGCACGCGCCGTACGCGGAGGGTCAGTCCGGTGCCGGCGGGCGTGCCGGGGGTTCGTACGACGATGTCGGTGTGGTCGGGGCCGTCGGTGGCCCGGACCAGTTCGGCGGCGTCGGCGGCATCGGCGGAGGCGGCGGAAGCGGCGAGGGTGGCGGCGACGGTGGGGTCGGGGGTGTCGTCCACGGACTGGTGCTGGGCCTCGGCGCGTCCGGCGAGGAGGGCGTACAACTGGGCGACGAGGACGGGGTCGTGGGTGCCGTCGTAGATCCAGCGGGTGCCGAGGACGCCGTGTTCGGAGGTGCCGATGAGGGCGTGCTCGGCGCCTTCGAGCGGGGCTCCGCGGTAGGTCATGGGGACGAGGTGGACGACGGCGCCGTCCTCGGTCCCGTCGGTCACCGCCATGAACTCGATGCCGACCTCGCCCGCCGGGTCGTCGAGCCGGAAGCCGCCGGCCTTCGCCGGCCGCGGCCCGCCGTCGGTCGCGGTGTACCAGGCGCGGGTGGGCAGCCACTCGGTCAGCAGTTCCAGCTTGGTGGGCTGCATCGTCGTGTGGTGGATGACGGCCATCGTGTGCTTCTTCCTCTCGACCGGGAGCGCATGCCGGCCCTGAGGCCGGGCAGGCGCAACCTAACAGACGCGCTCCCGGGTCGGCGCGCGCGGCCGTCCCGGCCGACCTAGCCTGAAGGTGGAGTGTTGTCCCCGGCCGGCAGGAGGCCCGCCGTGAGGTACTCGCGCACACCACGGAGCCGCCGCGTCTACGCGGCGCTCGCGGCCCTGGGGGTCTTCGCCGCGCCGGTCGGTGCCGGCACCGCCTTCGCCGCCGAACCCCCGGTTCCCGCACCCGTCGTGGCCGGCGCCGTCCCGGCGGCCGAGTCCGACTTCCCGGAGCTGACGCCTGCCGTGGCCGCGCGGCTGGACCGGGCCGTCCGGGACGTGATGAAGGAGACCGGCGTGCCGGGGGTCTCGGTCGCCCTCTCCGCGCCCGGGAAGGGCACGTACATCCGCTCGTTCGGTGTCGCCGACAAGGCGACCGGGCAGGCGATGAACCCCGGCCTGTACATGCGGATCGGGAGCGAGACGAAGACGTTCACGGTGACGGCGTTGCTCGAACTGGTCGACCGGGGCAAGGCGGCCCTCGACGACCCGATCTCGAAGTACGTGGACGGCGTGCCGAACGGCGACCGGATCACCCTGCGCAACCTCGCGTCGATGCGCAGCGGCCTCTTCAACTACTCGGCGGACGAGGACTTCTACAAGGCGCTGACCTCGGACCCCTACCGGCCTTTCACCCCGCAGGAGTTGCTCGCCTACTCCTTCAAGCACCCGGTCTCGTTCCAGCCCGGCGCCGAGTTCGACTACTGCAACACGAACCTGATCCTGCTCGGGCTCGTCGTGGAGAAGGCCGGCGGCATGCCGCTGCACGAGTTCGTCCAGAAGAACGTCATCGAGCCGGCGGGGCTGCGGCACACGGTCTTCCCGACGGACGCCGCCTTCCCGAGTCCGCACGCCCACGGCTACACGGTGCAGACCGCCTCGGGGAAGCTGGAGGACTCCACCGACTGGAACCCGTCCTGGGGCTGGGCGGCGGGCGCGATGATCTCCGACCTCCAGGACATGCGGTCCTGGGCCAGGACGGTCGCCACCGGGACGCTGCTGACGCCGAAGACCCAGGCCGAGCGCCTCAAGACCTATCCGTCGGGCATCCCCGGCGCGGGCTACGGTCTCGGCATCTTCGACATCCAGGGCTGGATCGGCCACAACGGCTCCCTGCCCGGCTACGAGTCGCTCACCCTCTACCTGCCGGAGCCGCAGGCCACCCTGGTCGTCCTCCTCAACACGGACGTCCTCCACGACAACACCGAGCCCAGCACCCTCTTCGGGCAGGCGATCACCCGCATCGTGACCCCCGACCACGTGTTCGACATCCCGGTGACGGCTCCGCCGCCGAGCCCGAAGGGGTGACCGACCGTCGGGGAAGGCGGCACGCGAGTACCGGCACGCGAACCGGCGCGCAGGTGACGGCCCGCGGGCGCCGGGGGATCGCCCTGCCCGCGTCCCCGCCCCGGTGGGGCGATCCGCTGTTAGTCTCGAAATGTCTCGCAATGCCCTCTTTCGACACCCTCACCGGCACTTCTTCGTGCCGCAGCAGAACGGGAGCAGCAATGACCGGTGGACCCGAACCCCTCAGCGCCGCGGCTCGTGAGGCGCTCCGGCGGGAGCTCGCCGATCTGCGCACCGAGCGCGCGAGCGTGGCCGCCACCCTCGGCGGCCCCGACGACGAGGTGGGCGACCGGGCGGACCAGGCCGACGAGTTGCAGCGGGCGGACGAACTCGACCGGCTCGACGCCCGGATCGCCGAGATCGACGGGCGGCTCGCGGAAGGGGCCGCGGCCGGGACTCCCCCCACCGACGCCATCGGCGTCGGCAGTTCCGTGACGGTGCGCTTCTCGGACGGCACCGAGAGCGCCTTCCACATCGGCGAGCTCGCCGACGCCGACGACCCGGCCCTCGTGACGGCGGACAGCCCGCTCGGCCGCGCGCTCGTCGGCCACCGCACCGGCGACACCGTGACCTACGCGACGCCCGCGGGGCGGACCACGGCGGTCGTGCTCTCGCTCGGCTGACCGCAGTGCCGGACACCGCCACCGACAGCGAGGCCGGGAACCAGGCCAAGGAGGTCGACCGCAAGGGCGGTCCCGGGCACACCGTCCTGATGGCCCTGGCGCTCGCCCTGCCGATCACCAAGGTGACGTACACGGTCGGCGGCGGCGACGCGGTCGGCGACGTCCTCGTCGGCATGGAACCGGGCAACTGGCCCGACGTCGTGCTCGGCATGGTCATCACCGATCCGCTCCTCGGCTCCGTCCTCGGCGTCGTCGCCTCCCGGGTGGTGTTCGCGCTGTTCGCCGCGCGCGGCGCGATCCCGCCGGGCGGCGGTCTCGCCGGGGCGGCCCGGCGGGCGGCCCTCACCGTCGTCAACCCGGTCGCGGTGGGGGTCGTCGACGCCTGCTTCTTCGGGCCCTGGTGGGGGCTGGCCACCGGTCTCGCGGCGTACGCGCTGCGCAAGGGCGTGGTCGTGGAGTACCGCACCGGACGGCGCCGACCGCACCGCGGGCACGGGGACGCGCACCGGCGCCCGGGCGGCGACGGCAAGGACGGGAGGGACGGGACGGACAGCAGGGACGGGAGCGACGACTACCGGCCGCCGAAGTGGCTGCGCCGGGCGGCCTCCGTCGAGCAGTGGGCCGCGGGCTGCCTGGTCGTGGTCGCGCTGCCCCTGCTCGCCCTCGCCTCGGCCCTGAACGGGCAGTCCTGGACGACCGTCGTCACCTGCCGGGTCACCGGAGGCGGCGAGACCACGAGCGACCGCCTGATCGAGCTGGGCCGCGAGGGTGACGGCGTGGTGGGCTGGAACCTGGACGCCGAGGAGATCTCCAACGGTCTGGACTGCACGAGCGACGAGAGCCGCTACGTGCGCGAACCGTGGTGGCGGCGCTGACCGCAGGCCGCCGGAGCGGCCGGGTCAACCCGTGACGACGTTGGTCACCAGGTTGATCGTGGTGGCCAGGATGCTCGCGCCGAAGACGTACGACAGCAGGCAGTGCCGCAGGGCGACCGCGCGGATCCCGGTGCTGGACACGTTCGTGTCGGAGACCTGGTACGTCATGCCGAGGTTGTAGCTGAAGTAGAGGAAGTCGCTGTACCGCGGCGGGACCGGGGAGTTGAAGTCGATCCCGCCGCCGGGTTTCAGCGCGTAGTAGAGGTACGCGTACCGGGTGGCGTACGTCAGGTGGAGCGCCGCCCAGGCCATGAAGACCCCGCAGAGGGCGGTGGCCGCCGCCGCGTGGCTCAGTGCCGACCGGCCGACGACCAGCATCACGACGATGCCGACGAGGCCGCAGACCGCGGCCCCGACGACGGCGAGCTCCTCGACGACGGGCCGGAACTCCTCCCGCCGGACGTTGCGGTGGGTGGTGGTGGCGTCCATGGGCCACAGGACGAGCCAGCCCGTGACGACGAAGACGGTCTCCGCCACCGCGATGCCGGCGAGCACGCCGAGCGGGGCGCGGGTCGGCCAGGCGACGACCGCGCCGGCCGCGGCCCCGACGAGCGCCGATCCGGCGAGCCGGGACACCGCGCCGGCGAGGAGGCGGTTCACCGCTCAGGCCTCCAGGACGACCACGGCCTCGTCCGTGTACGTCAGGAAGGTCAGCGTCTCGTGGAAGTACAGGTGGACGCTGTTCTCGTCGTGCCCCGAGTAGCCGATCGCCACGTCCTGGCCGAGGAGGAGCTCGAAGTCGCCGCCGCGGGTCGACAGCACGAAGCCGCCGCTGAGGGCGGGCGCCCAGATCGGGGAGCCGTCCAGCATCCGGCCGAGGTGCGCCGCGATCGGGTAGCCGTGGTCGGAGGTCTCGCTGACCGCCCGGTACTGGTCGGCGCCGAGGAGCAGCGCGTACGGTCCGTCGACGCCCGCGAGGCGCAGCGAGGTCAGGGCCCGGCTGACCGCGTCCGGGTAGTCGCTCGGCTCCTGGGGCAGCCTGACCACCGGGTTGGAGCTCCGGGCGCGCAGTCCGTCGACGCCGGCGGCCCCGTACCCGTCGAAGATGGCCCGGTCCTCGACGAAGGCCATGGTCCTGGCCGCGTCCTTGACGGGTTGCCAGTCGGAGTCCTTGGAGCCGCGCTCGACGTCGTCCACGGCGGCCCGGTCGACGGTGAACGGCACCCTGAGCTCGACGAGCGGCTTCGCCTCGCGCAGCCGTGCGGTGACGCCCGGGGCGGGCGGTTCCATCGCGGTGAGGTGCCCGGTGCCGACGGCGGCGAGCCGGGGTCCCGCCGCGTCGGGGACGTCGACGACGCGGCGGCCGGCGACGTGGCGCCGGAAGGTGCGGCGGGCCTCCTCCTCGATCTCGGCCCAGGCGGCGGGGGTGATCGGGGCGAGTTCGCGGTGCAGGTTGTTCGTGACGTCGGGGGTCGTCATGGGCTCAGGCTCCTTTCAGACCGCCGATGCCCAGGGAGTCCCCGGGGACGGCGGCGGCGGCCGGCGGCGCGGCGGGAAGGTCGTCGAGGAGGTCGGCGCTCGGTACGAAGAAGAGGCCGCCGGTCACGGCGCGGGAGAAGTCGAGGATGCGGTCCGTGTTGCCCGGGGGATCGCCCAGGAACATGTTGCGCAGCATGCGTTCGGTGACGGCGGGCGTCCGCGCGTACCCGATGAAGTAGGTGCCGAACTCGCCGGCGCCGACCTGTCCGAACGGCATGTTGTCGCGGAGGATCTGCTGCTGGACGCCGTCCTCGTCGACGATCGTGTTGAGGGCGACGTGCGAGTTCGCGGGCTTCACCTCGTCGGGGAGTTCGACGTTGGACGCCTTGCCCCGTCCGACGACGTTCCCCTGCTCCTCGTCGGTGAGCGCGTCCCACGCGGCCATGTCGTGCACGTACTTCTGCACGATGACGTAACTGCCGCCCCGGAAGTCCGGGTCCTCGTCGCCGATGTGGACCGCGTCGAGGGCGGTGGCGCCCGTCGGGTTCTCGCTGCCGTCGACGAATCCCAGCAGGTCGCGCTGGTCGAAGTAGGTGAAGCCGTGCACCTCGTCGACGACGGTCACCGCGGCGCCGAGCCCGTCCACGATCAGCCGGGCCAGCTCGAAGCAGAGGTCCATGCGGCGGGCGCGCAGGTGGAAGAGGAGGTCGCCGGGGGTGGCGGGGGCCAGGTGGCGGGGCCCGCGCAGGGGCACGAAGGGGTGCAGCTCGCGGGGGCGCGGCCCGCCGACGAGCCGGTCCCAGCAGCCCGAGCCGATGCCGGTGATGCAGGTGAGGCGGTCGTCGGGGGCGCGGAACGCCACGGAACGCGTCAGGCCCGTCAGGTCCCGGAGCACCTCCCGCACGGCGGGCTCGCCGCCGGGGTTGACGGTGACCACCAGGAACACGGCCGCGCGCGGCGGCGACGCCACGACGGGCTGGGGTACGACCATGGCGCTCCCGCGGAGAGGACCGGCTCCTCCGAAAAAGGACCGGAAAACGGAGGAAAGGGACAGCGTCAGCGTAGGGGGGCATGATCCGGTACGCAGCCCGGCGGAACGGTCCGGCACCGAGTGGCAGGCGGGAAACACCCGGCATAGCCTGCCCAGAGGGGTCCCCGTGTCCCACCGTGCCCACGCTTCCGCTGGGCGAGAGGGTGAAGCCCGTGAGTACCGACCAGGACAAGAACACCGCCCAGGACGGGCAGGAGCCCCTGGAACACCGGGTGGGACCCGCACCCGACGGCGAGCCGCGGTTCGAGCCGTACCACCACCCCGCCGCCGGCTGGGGCGCCGCCAAGAGCGTGACGAACTTCCTCCTGCGCGAGAAGGCGCTGGTGGACGGCCCGCGGGCGATCATGCGGATGAACCACGAGAACACCGGTTTCGACTGCCCCGGCTGCGCGTGGCCCGACGACACCAAGGGCCTGCACCTGGACATCTGCGAGAACGGCATCAAGCACGTCACCTGGGAGATGACCGGCAAGCGGGTCGGGCGCGACTTCTTCGCCGCCCACTCGGTGACCGAACTGGCCGGGTGGAGCGACTACGACCTGGAGGACCAGGGCCGGCTGACCGAACCGATGGTCTACGACCCCGCGTCCGACCACTACGTGCCGATCAGCTGGAAGGACGCCTTCGAGGTCGTCGGCCGTGCGCTGCGCGACCTCGACGACCCGAACCAGGCGTCGTTCTACACCTCCGGCCGGCTGGGCAACGAGGCCACGTTCCTCTACCAGCTGATGGCCCGCGAACTGGGCACGAACAACCTGCCCGACTGCTCCAACATGTGCCACGAGGCCAGCGGCCGCGCCCTCCAGGCGTCCCTGGGCACCGGAAAGGGCACCGTCGACCTCGCGGACTGGCAGACGGCCGACGCGCTGTTCGTCTTCGGGGTCAACGCCGCCTCCAACGCGCCCCGCATGCTCACCGCACTCGCCGAGGCGTACCACCGCGGCGCCGCCGTCGTGCACGTCAACCCGCTGGTGGAGGCGGCGGCGACCCGCACCATCGTCCCGCACGACTTCACGGACATGGCCCTGTTCAAGTCGACCAGGACCAGCACCCTGAACCTCCAGCCCCGCATCGGCGGCGACATGGCGCTGGTGCGCGGCATGGCCAAGGCGATCCTGGAGCAGTCCGCGACCGACCCCAAGGCCCTCGACCGGGAGTTCATCGAACGCCACACCACCGGGTTCGAGGCGTACCGCGCCCTGTGCGAGGCCACGCCGTGGGACGAGCTGGAGAAGCAGTCCGGGCTGCCCCGCGCCGACATCCTCCAGGCCGCGCGGGTGTACGGCGAGGCCGACCGCTCCATCGTCAGCTGGTGCCTGGGCATCACCCAGCACGAGCACGGCGTCGACACCGTCCGCGAGATCGTCAACCTGCTGCTGCTCCGCGGCAACCTCGGCCGGGAGGGCGCGGGCCCCTCCCCCGTCCGCGGCCACAGCAACGTCCAGGGCAACCGCACCTGCGGCATCGACCACCGCCCGAGCGACGCCTTCCTCGACCGCCTCGCCGAGGTCTGCGAGATCGATCCGCCGCGCGCGCACGGCCTGGACACCGTCCGCACCATCGAGGCGATGGGCCGCGGCGAGATCAAGGTCTTCGTCGGCATGGGCGGCAACTTCGCCCTCGCCGCGCCCGACACCCCGGTCACGTACGCGGCCCTGCGGAACTGCGACCTCACCGTGCAGGTGAGCACCAAGCTGAACCGCAGCCACATCGTCCACGGCGCCGGGGCCCTCATCCTCCCCTGCCTCGGCCGCACGGAGAAGGACCACCAGCGCAAGGGAGTCCAGAGCACCTCCGTCGAGGACTCGATGAGCATGGTCCACCTGTCGGTCGGCATGAAGCGCCCCGCCTCGCCCCACCTGCTCTCCGAGCCGGCCGTCATCGCCGGGATGGCGCGCGCCGCGCTGCCCGACAGCGCCACGCCGTGGGAGTGGTACATCGAGGACTACGACCGCATCCGCGACACCATGGCCAGGGCCCTCGACGGCTTCGAGGACTTCAACCGCCGGGTGCGGCTGCCCCTCGGCTTCCGCATCAAGCAGCCCGCCAGGGAGCTCGTCTTCCTCACGCCCTCGGGACGCGCCGAGTTCTCCGCCGCCGAGCTCCCCGACGTCGTTCCCCCGCCCGGCACCCTGGCCCTGGGCACCATGCGCTCCCACGACCAGTGGAACACCACCATCTACTCCGACAACGACCGCTACCGGGGCATCAGGAACCTGCGCACGCTGGTCTTCATGAACCGGGCCGACATGCGGGAACGCGGGATCGCCGACCTCGGCCCCGTCGACATCACGAGCACCGCGAAGGACGGCAGCCGGCGGTCCCTGCGCGGCTACCTCGCCATCCCGTACGACATCCCGCGAGGCTGCGCCGCCGGCTACATGCCGGAGATGAACGTGCTGTGCGCGCTGGTCGACTACAGCACCCAGAGCGACCAGCCGATCATGAAGCACGTCAAGGTGACGATCGTCCCCGCCGGCTGACGGTGGCGGGGCGGCGCCGACCGGAGGGCGTTCACCGCCACCGGAGGAACCGCTCCAGGAGGAGGTACGCGCGCCGTTCCGCGGCGGCGAGTTCGGTGGGGTCGACCTCCGCCTGCCAGAGCTCGCCCGCCGCGGCGTCGTCGGCCTCGCGCAGTTCCACCACGGCGGCCGCGAGGTCCGCCTGCGTGGCCGGGAACGAGCCCACCGCGCGCTCGTCCAGGGCTCGTTCGGCCCGGTCGGACGCCGCCGCGCAGGCGACGAGCGCGTGTTCCGCCCGGACGGCGGCGCGGTCGTGGACCACCAGGAGCGCGCAGCCCAGCGCGATGCCGACCCCGAGGACGCTGCCCAGGGCGCGGTCCTCGACGAGGGTCCCCACCGAGGCGGGCGCGGCGAGGTCCGAGAGCAGCAGGGCGAGCGGCGTGAGGAAGACGACGCCGAGCCCGTAGTTGCGGGCCACGACGTACTCGAGCAGGAACTCCAGCAGCACGATCACCAGGACGAGCGCCGTCTGCCCCGGGTGCGCGGCGAGCACGCCGACGGCGATCAGCAGGCCCGCGACCGTGCCCAGGGTGCGCTGCACGGCCCGCTGCGCCGCCGTGCGCACGTTGATCGAGTGCAGGACCGCGGCGGCGGAGATCGCCGCCCAGTAGCCGTGGCCGAGCCCCAGGAGGAGGGCCGTCCCGCCCGCGAGCCCGGTGCCGAGGGTCATCCGCAGGGCGGGCACGAAAAGGACCGCGGCGCGGCTGTGGTGCCGTCCCGTCACCAGTTCGGCGGCGCGCAGTTCGGCGGCCTCCCGGCTGCCGGGGCCGGGCGGCACCGGGAGGCGGCCCGGGGCCGGCCCGGCGGGGGCGAGCGCCGCCAGGTCGGGCAGCACGTCCGGAAGGCGGCGCCAGCGGCTCACCAGCAGCCGGGCCTGCCGGCGCAGCGGCCCCGCCAGGGCGGCGGGGTCGTCCGGGGGCCTGCCGGGCGCCCCGATGAGGAGCGACCAGCACAGATCCGTGAGCCGGAGGCAGGTGCCGTCCCGGTCGCCCCGCTCGGCGGCGGACGGCGGCGGACGGCCCAGCGTCCGGTACGCCTGGAGGACGGCGGCGGTCGCCCGGTGCCGTACGAGCCCGCCGCCCCCGCCCGCGCCCGTCGCCTCCCACAGGTCGGCGAGCTCCCGGAGCGCGGCGGCCACCGCGAGCCGCTGCGGCCGGTCCGGATGCGTGAACCGGCCGGCCATGGCGAGGACCCAGGCGACGGCGGCGCCGGTGGCGGCCAGGGCGGTCTGCGGAAGGACGTCGGCGGGAGCGGAGTCGCCGTTGGCGGCCACGGCGAAGGAGAACAGCAGCAGGACGGCGCCGAGGCCGCGCAGCCCCGCCGCGTCGCAGGCGAACTTGGCGGCGCCCGCCACCACCGCCGTGGCGCCCACCACCAGCGCGGCGCCCGCTCCGCCGTCCCTCGGGTGCGCCCACGCGGCGAGCGCGGTGCCGAGGCCGACGCACGCCGTCATGGCCACGGCGACGACCGCGAGGACACGGGCCCGGCGCGCGTAGGGCAGGTTGCGGCCGAACGTGGTGGTGAACGAGCCCAGCATGGCGTAGACGGCCTGGTCGGCGCGGCCCGCGAGGGCCATCGGCACGGCGGGCACCGCCATGGCGACGGCCGCGCGGACGGCGAACGACAGGGCGCCGTCGACGCTCTGCAGCGCCAGCGCGCCCCGGGGGGACAGGGCACGCCCCGCGGCCCGCCACCGACCGGCAGGCACGCCCGGATCGTTCCGGCCGCTCAGGCGTCGGCCGCCGCCGCGGACGGGTCGTCCGCGGCGGTCCCGGCGCCGGGTTCCGGCTTGCGGACGGTGCAGTGCAGCGAGTCGTCCACGACGTCGGCGACGAGGGTGTCACCGGGATCGGCCTCGCCGCCGAGGAGCAGCGAGGCGACCCGGTTGTCGAGCTCGGTCTGGATGGTGCGCCGCAGCGGGCGGGCGCCGAACGCCGGCTGGTAGCCGTGGGCGACGAGCAGCTTCTTCGCGGCCTCGGTGACCTCCAGGGTCATGCCCTGGGCGTGGACGCGGTGCTTGCTGCGGTCCAGGAGGTGGTCGACGATCTCGGACAGGTCGTCCTCGGTGAGGCTGTGGAAGACGATGATGTCGTCGATGCGGTTGAGGAACTCGGGCAGGAAGCGTTCGCGCAGGTCCACCATCAGTTCGTCCTTGAGCTCGGCCGCGTCGCCCTCGTGGGCGAGGATGCGGTGCGCGCCGATGTTGGACGTCATGATGACGACGCAGTGGCGGAAGTCGACCGTGCGGCCCTGGCCGTCGGTGAGGCGCCCGTCGTCGAGGATCTGGAGCAGCGTGTTGAAGACGTCCGGGTGCCCCTTCTCCACCTCGTCGAAGAGCACCACGCTGTACGGCTGGCGCCTGACCTTCTCGGTGAGCTGGCCGGCCTCCTCGTAGCCGACGTATCCGGGCGGCGCTCCGACGAGCCGGGCGACGGTGTGCTTCTCCTGGAACTCGCTCATGTCGAACCGGATCATGCGGTCCTCGTCGCCGAACAGCAGGTCGGCGAGGGTCTTGGCGAGTTCGGTCTTGCCGACGCCGGTGGGGCCGAGGAAGAGGAAGGAGCCGACCGGGCGGTTCGGGTCGCCCATGCCGGCGCGGTTGCGGCGCACGGCTTCGGAGACCGCGGTGACCGCCTCGTCCTGGCCGACGATCCTGGCGTGCATCTCCTCCTCCAGCTTGAGGAGCTTCTCCTTCTCGCTGGCGGTGAGCTGGGAGACGGGGATGCCCGTGCGCCGGGAGACGATGTCGGCGATGTCGGCGGCCGTCACCGAGACGACGCCCTCGCGGCGCTCCTCGATGCCGGCGAGCTCGCCCTCCACCTCGGCGATCTCGCGCTTCAGGTCGGACGCCTTCTCGAACTCCTCGCCGGCGACGGCCTGGTCCTTCTCGCGCCGCAGCTTGGCGAGGCGGTCCTCCCGGCTGATCACCTCGGTGGAGCGTCCGGTGCTGCGGAGCCGTACGCGGGCGCCGGCCTGGTCCATGAGGTCGATGGCCTTGTCGGGCAGGAAGCGGTCGCTGATGTAGCGGTCGGAGAGCTCCGCGGCGGCCGCGAGGGCTCCGTCGGCGAAACGGACCTGGTGGTGGGCCTCGTACGCGTCCCGCAGTCCTTCGAGGATCTGGACGGTCTCCTCGACCGTCGGCTCCGGGATCAGCACGGGCTGGAAGCGGCGTTCGAGGGCGGCGTCCTTCTCGATGTGCTTGCGGTACTCGTCGATGGTGGTCGCCCCCACCAGCTGGAGCTCGCCGCGCGCGAGGGCGGGCTTGAGCATGTTGCCCGCGTCCATGGCGCCCTCGCCCGTCGCGCCCGCGCCGACGACGGTGTGCAGTTCGTCGATGAAGAGGATGATCTCGCCGCTCGCGTTCTGGACGTCCTCGATGACCTTCTTCAGGCGCTCCTCGAACTGTCCGCGGTACTGCGCGCCGGCCACCATGCCGGACAGGTCCAGGGAGACGACCCGCTTGCCCTTGAGGGTCGCGGGCACCTCGTCCGCGACGATGCGCTGGGCGAGGCCCTCCACGATGGCGGTCTTCCCGACGCCGGGCTCGCCGATGAGCACCGGGTTGTTCTTGGAGCGGCGGGAGAGGATCTCGATGGTCTGCTCGATCTCCTCGGCCCGTCCGACGACGGGGTCGAGCTTCCCCGCCTTCGCCTCCTCGGTGAGGTCCCTGCCGAACTCGTCGAGGCTCGTCGCCGGCGGCTGCTGCCTCGCCGCGGCGGGGGCGCCGCCGTCCCCGCGGCCCGGCTGGTCCGTGAGCCCGCGCAGCTTCTGCACGTCCACGTCGTCCGCGCGGAGCAGCCGGGTGGCGCCGGAGTCGGCGTCCTCCAGGAGGGCGCCGAGGATGTGCTCGGGGCCGATGTACGACACCCCGGCGGCCTGCGAGCGGCCGTAGGCGGCGGCGAGGGTGCGCTTCGCCGCCGGGGTGAGACCGGGCTCGGCCGACGGCTCGCCGGACTCCCTCGGAAGCACCTGGTCGAGCTGGGAGGCGAGCGCGTCGGGGTCCACGCCGACCTGGGACAGCAGTCTGCGGGCGGGGGCGACCTGGGTGGCCGCCCACAGCAGGTGCTCCGTGTCGAGGTCGGTCGTGCCGTCCTTCACCGCCTTGCGGGCGGCCGTGTTGAGGAGTTCGTGCGACGACTCCGTCAGCAGCCTCCCGATGGGGACGCGCTGCACCGCCGGGGGCGACGACGCCGGTGACATGCCGAAGAACCGGTTCAGCATGTCGCTGAACGGATCGGACGAGCCAAAGGGGGAACCGAACGCCATCGACATGTCTGCTCCTGGGACGCGTGGGGGTCGCTCCCACTGAAACGCGGGCGCTCCCGGTCCGCAAACGGAATGCCCGACACACCCGCCCCGCCCGAATCGTCCGCATTCCCGGCTCCGAGGGCGCGCCGGTCGACGATGGCACCATGACCTCCCCGAACACCCCCGACCCCTCGCAGCCCACGGACGCGCCGGGACCCCAGGTCCGTGCGGGGCGCCTGCTCCGGAACCCCCGGCTGTGGCTCGTACCGGCGGTCCTCAGCGCCCTGGTCGCCCTGCTGCTGTCGCTCCTCTACACGGGTGGCATCCTCAACCCGTCCGAGAACCTGCACCGGCTGCCCGTCGCCCTCGTCGACGAGGACCGGGGCAGCCCGCTGCCGGGACAGCGGGAGAACCTGGGGCAGCAGATCAGCGACGCGATCGTCTCGACCTCCCGGGGCAAGGACTCCGTGGAGTGGCACCTGCTCGGCCGCGAGGAAGCGCAGGACGCGCTCGCCTCGGGGAAGGTCTTCGGCGCGCTGGTCGTCCCCCCGGACTTCACCGCGACCGTCGCGGCCCTGACCACGAACCGGGCGACGGTACGGCCGACGCTCACCGTGCTCACCAACCCCGGCCTCGGCAGCCTCGGGTCGTCCCTGACGGCCCAGATCAACCAGAACGCCGCCCACCAGGCGTCCCTGACCATCGGCAAGCAGCTCTCGGCCACCTCCACCGTGCCCACGACCCGGCTGCTCCTGGCCGACCCGGTCGCCGTCGTCACCCGCCCCGGGCACCCCATCGGTGATCACAGCGGCCTGGGCCTGACCGCCTTCTACTACACCCTGCTGCTCGTCCTCAGCGGCTTCATCGGGGGAAACCTCGTCAACACCGGCGTCGACACCGCCCTCGGCTACGCGGACAGCGAGCTCGGCCCCTGGCACACGCGCCGGCCGACCGTGCCCGTCAACCGCACCCAGACCCTCGTCCTGAAGATGGCGATGACGGCCGGGATCGCGCTCCTGACCACGACGCTCGTCATGCTGGCGACGATCGGGCTCCTCGGCATGGACGCCTCGCACCTGCCGATGCTGTGGGTCTTCTCCTACTGCGCGACGGTCGCCGTCGGCCTCGGCGTCCAGGCCATCAACGCCGCCTTCGGGGGCATCGGCCAGCTCGTCTCGATGTTCGTCTTCATCGCCCTGGCCCTCCCCTCCTCCGGCGCGACCATCCCGCTGGAGGCCACGCCCGGCTTCTACCGCTTCCTCGGCGTCTTCGAGCCGATGCACCAGCTCGGCGCCGGCGTCCGGGCCATCCTCTACTTCGACGCGCAGGCCGACGCCGGCCTGGCCCGGGGCTGGATCATGATCGCGATCGGTACGGCCGCCGCCCTGCTCTTCGGCTTCGGCATGACCCGCTACTACGACCGCAGGGGCCTCGCCCGCCTCACCCCGCAGCCCGTCTGAGCGCCCGGCCCCGGCCGGCTCCCGGCCGGGGCGCACGTGCCCACTACTCCCATTCGTCCCAGGGCGGCTCGGTCTCGTCGTCGGAGAAGAGCGGCGGCTCGTCGTCGTACGGCGCGGACGACCGCGCCACCGGGCCGGAAGGCGCGGAGGAGCCGGCCGACAGGGTCGGCGCGGTCGGCGCGGAGACGGGACCGGCGGCGGGCGCCTGAGCGGGAACGCCGTGGGCGGAGGCGGAGGCGTGGGTGGGGGCGGGGGCGGCCTGAGCGGGCGCCGTCACGTCGGCCACCGGAACGGCGGCCGGGGCCTCGCACTCCGCCAGGGTGGCGAGGACGCCGTCGGCGTACTTGGCGAGCTTCGCCTCGCCCACGCCGCCGACGGTGCCGAGCTCCTCGACCGTGCCCGGGAAGACGGTCGCGATCTCGCGGAGGGTCGCGTCGTGGAAGACGACGTACGCCGGGACGCCCTGCTCGCGCGCGGTCGCGGCCCGCCAGGCGCGGAGGGCCTCGAAGACCGGAACGGCCGCGGCCGGCAGGTCGACGGGCACGCGGGCGCTCTTGCCCGAGCGCGCCCCGGACTCCTTCCGGGACGGCGCGGCGGCCTTCTCCTTGCGCAGGGCGACGGTCCGGCGACCGCCGAGCACCTCGCCGCTGAGCTCGGTCAGGACGAGCGTGCCGTAGTCGCCCTCCACCGCGAGCAGCCCCTGCGCGAGGAGCTGGCGCACGACGCCGCGCCACTCCGCGGTGCCGAGGTCGGAGCCGACACCGAAGACCGACAGCCCGTCGTGGTCGAACTGGATGACCTTCGCGGTCTTCTTGCCCTGGAGGATGTCGATGATCTGGCCGGCGCCGAACTTCTGGCGCCGCTCCTTGGCCAGCCGCCAGATCGTGGACAGCAGCTTCTGGGCCGCGACCGTCCCGTCCCAGGACTCGGCCGGCGTCAGGCAGGTGTCGCAGTTGCCGCACGGCTCGCCGGACTGCCCGAAGTACGCGAGGAGCCGGACCCGGCGGCAGTCGACCGTCTCGCAGAGCGCGAGCATGGCGTCCAGGTGCATGCCGAGCGCCCGGCGGTGCGCCTCGTCGCCCTCGGAGCCGTCGATGAGCTTGCGCTGCTGGACCACGTCCTGGAGGCCGTACGCCAGCCACGCCGTCGCCGGTTCCCCGTCACGGCCCGCACGGCCGGTCTCCTGGTAGTAGCCCTCGACGGACTTCGGCAGGTCGAGGTGGGCGACGAACCGCACGTCCGGCTTGTCGATGCCCATGCCGAAGGCGATCGTCGCGACCACGACGACGCCGTCCTCCCGCAGGAAGCGGGCCTGGTTGGCCGCCCGCGCACGGGCGTCCATGCCCGCGTGGTACGGCACCGCGTCGATGCCGTGCTCCACGAGGGCGGCCGCGGTCTTCTCCACCGACGAGCGCGAGAGGCAGTAGACGACCCCGGCGTCCCCGTCGTGCTCGGTCCTGATCAGTTCGAGCAGCTGCTTGAGCGGGTTGTTCTTGGGGACGATGCGGTACTGGATGTTGGGCCGGTCGAAGCCCGCGACGAAGTGCCGGGCCTCCTCCAGGCCGAGCCGCGCCGCGATCTCGGCGTGGGTGGCCTCCGTCGCCGTCGCGGTCAGCGCGATCCGCGGCACCTTCGGCCAGCGCTCGTGCAGCATGGACAGGGCGAGGTAGTCGGGCCGGAAGTCGTGGCCCCACTGGGCGACGCAGTGCGCCTCGTCGATCGCGAAGAGCGACACCGTGCCCCGGTCGAGCAGCCGCTGGGTGCCCTCGGTCCGCAGCCGCTCGGGGGCGAGGTAGAGCAGGTCGAGCTCGCCGGCGAGGAAGGCCTGCTCGACGGCCTGCCGCTCGTACGGGTCCTGCGTCGAGTTGAGGAAGCCGGCCCGCACCCCGAGCGCCCTGAGCGCGTCCACCTGGTCCTGCATCAGCGCGATGAGCGGCGAGATCACCACACCCGTGCCGTCTCTGACCAGGGCCGGGATCTGGTAGCAGAGGGACTTGCCGCCGCCGGTCGGCATCAGGACGAGCGCGTCGCCGCCGCCGACGACCTGCTCGATGATCTCCTGCTGCTCACCCCGGAAGGAGCTGTAACCGAAGACACGGTGAAGGACCCGCGCGGCGTCGGAGATCTCGGTGGATGCGTCGGAAAGGACCATCCCCGAAGCCTAGCCGCCCCCGCCGACACCCCGGGCCCGTCCGCCGCGACCTGTGGACAACCTCGGCCGCCCCGCCGGACCGCCCCGCGGACGACGGGATCCGCAGGCAACTCCGCGGGCGGGTCCCACGTCTTCCCTTACGACACGCGTCGGCCGATCCGACGCCCGCGGACCACGTACGACCCGGGGAACGCGACCAGTGGACAGCGGACAGGACACACGATGAGCGACAAGGCCCGGACCCTCTTCGACGCGCTCGACCTCGACCAGGACGGCACGCTGACACGCGCCGAGGTCATCAGCGCCCTGCGTGCCAAGGGCCCCACCCTCGCCGCGCGGGGAGTGATCCCGGCATGGGGCGTCGGGGACGACGACGCCTCGTCGGCCCTGTTCGACGAGGCGGACCTCAACGGCGACCGCGTCCTCACCTTCGAGGAATTCACCGCCCTGGTGGACCGCCGCTTCGGCTGGTGACGTCCCCTCCCGCCCCGTAACCCTCCGCCCAGGAGTGGGTCGGAACGGCTCTCCGTGGACGGTCGGCCGGCGGCGCGCTGCCGCTCGGTGGCGTCCGGCACGGTCGTGTCGAGCCCGGTGCCCCGGGTGTCGGAGCCCCTGAGCAGCCGCAGGTCGAGGGGACGGATCAGCCTTGTTCGGGGGCGTCCGCCACCGGGGCGTGCAGCTCGACGGAGCCCGCGAGTGTGGCCGTTGTCATGTCAGTCACCCGTCGTGAAGATCCACTGCTCGTGGATGCCGATGTCGTGCAGCAGCTGCTTGCCGTGTTCGGCGCGGGCCTCGACGTCGGGGTCGTCGCGGTCGTACAGGAGCCCCGCGATGTCGCCGCTGTGCGCGGTCTGGATGCCGAGGGCGCCGGTCTCCCGCGCGACGGCGCGCAGGCCGTCGAGGCGGGGGATGGCCAGGTGGCGCTGGTTGATGTCGGTGCTGGCGGAGGCGACCGCCCCGATGAGGGCGACGTCCTTGGTGTGGATGGCCTCGCGGAGCATCACCTGGAGCTCGGCGAAGAGGTCGAGTTCCGCGGTGTCATACTCGGCGGGCGGAAAGGCCAGGGTGTCGATGCCCCCGCCCTCGTTCTCGGGCCGCGAGCCGAAGCCGAGCACCCGCACCGCCGGCATGCGGTGGCCGAAGTCCTCGATGACCTCGCCCTCGCGCTGGGCGAAGAGCACCGAGCTCTCGTCGAACATCAGGGAGTCGGACGCCGTCTCCGCCCGTACGGCGATCCGCGCGATCTCCTCGGGGAGCAGCGGGCGGACCAGGGCGTCCAGTACGGCCCGCACCGCGGCGAGCACGTCGCTCGTGGAGGAGCCGAAGCCGCGGCGGAGCGGGACGTCGCCGGTGAGTTCGAGTCGCCCGCCGACGGGTCCCTCGCCCGGCGGGACGCAGGCCTCGACGGTGAGCCGTGCGGCGCGTCCGGCCTTGGTCTTCCAGGCCGGGGAGACGGTGAGTTCCCCGCCCCGCACCGGGATGAACGACGCACGCGTCGTGTGGACGGCGCAGGGCAGGGTGACCAGGCCCCGGGTCAGCCGGCCCTGGTGCGGAAAGACGCCCTGGAGGATTTCGCCGTGATGTATCGGGGCCGAGGCGACGCCGACCCGCCAACCGGAATGATCCACTGTGTCCTTGACTTCCTCTGGGGCCGGACGCACCACTCACAAGGCCTGGCCGATCGTGCGGACAGCCCCGACGCCGAGCAGCACGGCTGCGCGGCCCGGCTGATCAGGCGGCAGTATGCGGGCAGTTCGGCGGCGCGGTAAAGGCCGGGGCCCAGGCGGCCGGTACGGGGCGCGCACGCGCAGGGGTCCGTACGACGGTGGATCCGCCGCACGGGCCCCGCGTCGTGTACGGCCCCCAGGCCTCGGCGCCCGAGAGGGGCGCCGGGGTGCCGGGGTGCCGGTGACGTCGAAGAACTCGGCGTCGCCGCCGAACCCGGCGTCGGGCACGTACTGGTAGCGCATCCGCGCGTCGTCGAGGGTGGCCGCCACGACGGCCGGGGGTCAGGACCCGGCGGCCTCGCGCACGGCTTCCGCGAGCGGCAGGGTGGCGCCCTTGTGGAACGCGGCCTCGTACGAGGAGGCGCCGAGGCCCGCCCGTACGGCCGCGGCGATGCGGTCCACGTCGGCCCGTTCGGCGTCGGGGAGCGGGGAGCCGGCGCCGCGGCGGGCGGTGTCCGCCGCGCCGAGGAGGAGCGCGGCCCGGGTGAGGTCGGAGGTGTCGCCGGGGATCGCGGCGGCACCGGCGGTTCCTTCGAAGGAGAGCGCGAGGGCGCGCGGGTCGGCCAGTTCCCGGGCGAAGGCGAGGGCGCGCGCCTGGTATGCGGCGGCCCGGTCGGCCTGGCCCCGGAGTTCGGCGGTGAAGCCGAGCTCGACGTGGATCAGGTGCTTCCCGGCGGTCGACGACGGGTACGCGTCGCGCATCGTCCGCAGGTGGTGCTCGGCGGCGTCGAGGTCGCCCGACCGGCGGGAGCCGAGGGCGAGTCCCATGAGGGCGAACACCTCGCCGAACATGTGGCCCTGGTCGGCCGCCGCGCGCCGGGCGCGCTCGTGGAGGACGCGGGCCTTCTCCCACGCGCCGTCCAGGAGTGCGAGGCGGCCCAGGCCGGCGAGCCGTGCGGACGCCTCGGCGGGCAGGCCGAGCCCTTCGGCGAGCCGCAGCCCTTCGGTCTGCCGTGCGGTGGCGGAGGCGTAGTCGCCTTCGATCTCGGCGAGTGCGGCGAGCACGGGCACGGTCTGCAACTCGCCCCAGCCGTCGCCGAGTTCACGGAATGCCCGGGCCGCGCCGACACCCTCGTCGCGCGCGGTGGCCAGGTCTCCGGCGGCGAACGCGGTGTGCGCGCGCAGCGCCCGGGCGGCGGCGACACCCCACGGATCGCCGGCTTCGGAGAACCGTGCGAGGGCACGCGCGTTGACGTCCCCCGCCGCCGCCGGTTCACCCGCGTGGTGGAGGCTGTACGCGAACAGCCACAGCGCGCGGCCACGGCGTACGGGATCGGCGATCTCCGCTTCGGGGCAGTCCGTGTCGGGCACACGCCCTCCGGTCATCATGACGAACGCCCCGTGCAGGACGCGGAGTTCTGCCGCCCGGTCGCCGGGAACGGCTTCCAGGACGGCGGCGAGCGTCCGACGGGCCTCGTGCAGACGGCCTCGCAGCAGCCACCAGGGGCACAGGGCGGTGGCCAGTCGCTCGGCGCTCCCGGTGTCGCCGGTACGGAGGGCGTGGTCGAGGGCCGCGCGCGCGTTGGGGGACTCGGCGTCCAGCCGGGCGAGCCAGGCCCGCTGCCCGCCGCCGCGCAGGTGCGGTTCGGCTCGCTCGGCGACGTCGAGGTGGTACCGGACGTGACGCGCCGACGCGCTCTCCCACTCCCGCGCTTCGTGCAGCCGGTCGCGGGCGTAGACGGCGACCGATTCGAGCAGGCGGTAGCGCGGCCCGGCGGCGGTGGCGACCGTCATGACGAGGGACCGGTCGACCAGGCGGCCCACCAGGTCCAGGACGTCCTCCCGGGCGATGCCGTCGCCCGCGCAGACCGTCTCCGCCGCCTCGAGCGCGCAGCTTCCGGCCGGGACGGCCAGCCTGCGCAGCACGGCCCGCTCGTCCGGTTCCAGCAGGTCCCAGCTCCAGTCGATGACCGCCCGCAGGGTCTGCTGCCGGGCCGGCAGCCCCCGCTGCCCCGACGCGAGCAGCCGGAACCGGTCACCGAGCCGCGCCGCCAACTCCCGTACTCCCACGGCTCGCACCCGCGTGGCGGCGAGCTCCAGGGCGAGGGGAAGGCCGTCGAGTCGGCGGCAGATCTCCGCGATGGCGTCCCGGGTGCTTCCGGGACCGCGGCCGACTCCGACCCCGTGGCCGACCCCGCCGCCGTCAGCCTCTCCGTACTCGTACTCGCCCTGCTCCTCGTCTTCGTCCTCGGGCGTGAAGCCCGGCGCCGCCGCCACCGCCCGTTCCGTGAAGAGCCGGGCGGCGGCAGCGGGGTCGAGGGGGTCGACCGCGTACACCGCCTCGCCGGGCAGTCGCAGCGACTCCCGGCTCGTCGCGAGGACGCGCAGCCCCGGCGCGCCGTGCAGCAAGGACGCGACCAACTCGGCGGTCGGTTCGATCACGTGCTCGCAGTTGTCGAGGACGAGCAGGGCCTCGCGGTCCCTCAGGGCGGCGAGCAGCGCCTCCGACGGGCCGGCCGCGCCGCGCCCGGGCGACGCGGAGTCGCGGACGCCGAGCGCAGCGGCCACCGCCTGGACGAGATCGGCGGTCCCCGCCGTCTCCGCCGGCAGCCCGGCGAACTCGACCAGCCACACGCCGTCGGGTGTCCCGCCGTCCGGATCACGGGAGAGCCGCTCGGCGACCTCCAGGGCGAGCCGGGTCTTCCCCACCCCGCCCGGCCCCGTGAGCGTGACCAGCCGCCCGGCCCCGACGAGCCGCCCGACCGCCTCCAGGGCCGCCCCGCGCCCGATCAGCGCCGTCGCCGGAACAGGCAGGCGAGGACGGCGCGAGCCGCCCTCGTACGGGTCCGGGGCAATCGGGTCGGAGACGTGGGAGTCCGGGACGGACACGGACACGGGCGCGGGCGCGTGTACGAGTGCGGGTGCAGGTGCGGCTGCGGCTGCGGCTGCGGGCGGGGGTACGAGTACGGATGCGGACCCGGCCCCGGCCCCGGGTGCGGCTACGGACGCGGACCCGGCTGCGGGTGCGGACGCCGACTGGAGTGCGGGGGGCGGCAGGAGTGCGGGCGTCGGCTCGGGTGCGGCGGACGGGGTGAGTCCGGCGTCCTGGCGCAGGATCGCTTCGTAGAGGGAGGCGAGTCGGGGGCTCGGGTCGAGGCCGAGTTCGTCGGCGAGGAAGGTGCGGAGTTCGGTGTACGCGGCGACCGCCTCGCTCTGGCGTCCGGCGCCGTACAGGGCGCGGATGCGCACGGCCCGCAGGCGCTCGCGGAGCGGGTGGTCGGCGACGAGCGCGGCCGTCTCGCCGAGCAGGGAGGGGTCTCCGAACTCCAGCCGCGCCTCGGCCTGTTCCTCGATGACGGCGAGGCGTTCCTCGGACAGGCGCTGGGCCGACGGGCGGGCGAACTCCTCGTCGGCGAAGTCCGCGTACGCGGGCCCCCGCCACAGGTCGAGGGCCTCCGCGAACAGGGCTGCCCGGGCGCGTGGTTCGGCGGCGAGGCGGGCCCGGGCCGCGAGCGTGCGGAAGCGGTCGGCGTCGACCTCGGCCGTCCCGTCGTCGAGGCGCAGCCGGTAGCCGGCCGGCTGGTGGGAGACCCGGTCGCGGCCGATGGCCCTGCGCAGCTGGGAGACCTTGGCCTGGAGCGCGTTGGCGGGGTTGCCCGGGACGGCGTCGCCCCAGATGTCGTGGACGAGCCGGTCCGTCGGCACCGGGCGGCCCTCGTGCGCGAGGAGGTCGGCGAGGAGGGCCCGCACCTTGGTCTCGGGCACCCGCACCGGGTCGCCGCCGGCATCCCACACCGCGACCGGACCGAGCACCCCGAACCTCATGGCAGGAACCCTACACACTCATGATCATCCGGCTTTCGGCGGACCGTCAGCGAACCGTCAGCGATCCCGAAGCGGCCTGCGCGACCTTTGGTCCAGCGGGGCTCGCCGGCCCCGACGGGAACAAGGACGAGGGAGCACGACCATGAGCACGACCACGATCACGACTACGACTGCCACCGAGATCACGCCCGCCGACGCCGGCACCCTCACCACGGCCACCACGCTCACGACGGCCGGCACGCCCACGACCGCGCCCGTGTCCACGAGCGGCACGGCCCCCTCGGGCCACGAGGCCTCCCCGCTGTTCCGGCCCGCCCGGCTCGGCGCGCTGCGCCTGAAGAACCGGCTGGTCATGGCCCCGATGACACGGAACCGTGCGAGCGCGACGGGGGTGCCGGAGCCGATCATGGCCACGTACTACGCCCAGCGCGCCTCGGCCGGACTGATCATCGCGGAGGCGGCGACGCCGAACGCGGTGGGGGCCACGTACCCCAACATCCCCGCGATCTACGACGACGCGCACGTGGCCGGGTGGCGACGGGTCACCGAGGCGGTGCGGGACGCCGGCGGGCAGATGTTCCTCCAGTTGCAGCACGGCGGGAGGGTCGGGCACCCCGAGACGAGCGGGCACCACCCGCTGGCCCCGTCGCCGGTGCCGCTCCCCGACACGGTGTTCACGCCCTCGGGACACCGGGAGGCAGTGGTGCCTCAGGAAATGACGGAAGCTCAGATCGCGGCCACCGTGGCCGACTTCGCCGCCGCGGCGCGCCGGGCCGTGGACGCGGGGTTCGCGGGGGTCGAGGTGCACTCCGCCAACGGCTACCTGCTGCACCAGTTCCTGTCCGGCGCCACCAACCGGCGTACCGACGGATACGGCGGTTCCGTCGCGCACCGCATCCGCTTCACGGTGGAGGTCGTCCGCGCGGTCGCCGACGCGATCGGCCCCGAGCGGGTGGGGGTACGCATCGCCCCCGGCGTCACCGCCAACGGCATGTCGGAGGACGACGTCGACGCCGTCTACCCGGCGCTTCTGGACGCACTGCGCGACCTGGGCCTCGCGTACCTGCACGTCGTGTTCGCCGATCCCGACCAGCCGCTCTTCCACACGCTCCGCGCCGCCTGGCCGGGCACGCTCATCGCGAACCCGGCCCTGCCCTGGCCCGGCCCCCTGCCCGCCGACGGCGGGCGAGGCGCCGGCGAGCGGCTCCTCGCGGCCGGCGCCGACCTGGTCTCCCTCGGCCGTTCCTTCCTGGCCAATCCCGACCTGGTCGCCCGGATGCGGGCCGGCGCCCCCCTCAACCCGATCCGCGACGCCCACCTGATGTACGTGGGCGGCGAGACCGGCTACACCGACTACCCGACGCTCACCTGAAGCGCCCCTGCCGGGTCGGCGGCTGCACCCGCTTGAGGTGGGCCCGCCACGGGCCGTCCGCCATCTCGAACTGCACCACGAGCGGGCCCTCGGGCAGCGGAACGGTCTCGCGGCGCTTGCCGATCTCGTTGACGACGTTCTCGTCCTCGGGCAGCTCGGTGTGGTCGTCGTGCCCGTGGAGTTCGAAGACGTTGACGATGAGGTTCTCGTCACCGCGGTAGTGGATGGCCAGGTCGGCCACGCCCCCCGTGTGCAACAGCACCTCGGGACCGCGGAAGTCCGTCTCCTCCTCGGTCAGCCGCCGGGCCGCCGCCAGCGGCGACACCTCCAGCCGCCACGGCCCCTCCGCCTCCACCTTCAGCCGCAGGGTCCCGTTCTTGGGGACCTTGGCGAGCACCCGGCCCCGGAAGTCCTCCTCCGTACTGTTGACGAGGAAGTCCTTCTCCTTGTTGCGCCAGTTGAGGACCGACATCCCCGTGTACCCGTCGCCCTCGACGTCCAGCTGGACGACGACCGGCCCCGGCGGCAGCCCGTCGACCGTGATCACGTCGTTGTCCCGGCCGATCTGCGTGTACGGCTCGAACACCGGCCCGTACGACCACCACCCCGGCCCTGCCGCGGCGGCGGGCGCCGCCACGGGCGGCACCTGCGTCACCGGCGGCGCCTGCGGCGTCGGGGCTCCGAAACCGGGTGCCTGCGGGGCGCCGTAGCTCGGGGTCTGCGGGGCTCCGTAACCCGGAGCCTGCGGGGCCCCGTAACCCGGGGTCTGCGGGGCCCCGAAGTCCTTCGTCAGCGGCGGCCCGAAGCCCGGCGCGGGCGCGGGGGCCGGAGCCGGCGGGGGCGCGGGGGCCGGAGCCGGCGGGGGCGCGAAACTCGGCGCGGGCGCCGGGGCCGGGGCAGGCGCCGGTACCGGGGCAGGCGTCGGTGCCGGGGCAGGCGTCGGTGCCGGTGCGGGGGCAGGTGCCGGTGCCGGTGCGGGGGCAGGTGCCGGAGCCTGCGGGGTCGGCGCCGCCCCGGGGGTCGGTCCCGAAGGAACGCCCGGCGTCGACGTGGCGCC
>NZ_JBHJQI010000038.1:0-64985 GCF_042262805.1 Streptomyces sp. NPDC056361 | reverse complement strand
GGGTCCCGGAACCACCGGGACCCGATCCCACCTTCCGCCGGAACCGAACCGCCCGGCCATCCGACTCCTCCGAAGACGCGCCCGTCCGAGCGGCGCCCTCGTCGCGCCCTGGGAGGACGCCGGTGGACACCACCCGAGAACCGCCGCGGTCGCGGTCGCGGCCGGGGTCCCGGTCGCGGTCGCTGTCGCAGTCGCGATACTGGCAGCGATCTTGGCGGCGATCTCGGTGGCGACCCTGGTCGCGGCGACCGCGTACGGAATCACCCCGGCGGCGCGGATACGGGCCATCCGCGGCCCTCTGGGGGTTCCTGGCGCTCCTCGCGCTGGTCTTCATCGGGTCGTACGCGCTCGGCGCGGCCGTCGGGCCGATCGGCCAGGACGACCGCCGCCCGTCCCCCGCCCCCACGGGCGACCCCCGTGTCACGGAGCACGTGCACGGGGGTGGACACCCCTGACGGGTCACCGGGAACAGGGGGTGGTTCCCGTTCCAGCGGCGGGAGCGGCGGGTCAGGCACCGTCCAGGAGGGAGCCCAGGTCCCGGGCGAGCCGCTCGTACTCGCCGGGGTGGTTGTAGATCTGGCCGCAGACGCGGATGCCGCCGCCGTCCGGCCAGGGCCAGACGAGGACGCGGATGCCGAGGCGGCGCACGATCTCCTCGCGCAGGGCCTCCGCCTCGGGTTTGGTCCGGGCGAACCGGGAGGGGAGGCGGAGCGCCCGCATGGCGAGGCGGTCGTCGGCCGGCAGCGGGGTGACGCCGGGCAGTCGGGCCAGCAGCTCGGCACCGTGGGACGCGAGGGCGCTGTTGTGGGCCCGTACCCGCTCCGGGCCGAGCGCGGCGATCAGGTCGAGGCCCTCCGGCGCGGCGAGCACGCCGGTGTAGTCCACGGTGGCCCGGAACTCCAGGGCGCGGGGGAAACCGCGGTGGTCCTCCCAGGACGGTACGGGCGCGGGCACCCGGTCCCTGAGGGCGGGCGCGACGGCGAGGACGGCGGAGCCCGGAGGTGCGAATCCCCACTTGTGCAGGTTGCCGAACCACACGTCGGGCCGTCCCTCCAGCGGGGCGGCGAGCATGCCGGGCGCGTGGGCACCGTCCACGACGGTGGTCACCCCGCGCTCGGCGAGCGCGGCGAGGAGCCCGGGCCCGGCGACGATCCGCGCCGTGGGCGAGGTGATCTGGTCGAGCACCGCGACCTTCGTCCGGGGGGTCACGGCGGCGAGCACCGCCTCCCGCACCGCGTCCTCGTCCGGCAGCGCCGGGTCGACGGGGACGGTGACGAGCCGGGCCCGTCGCGCGGCGGCCGCGACCACGGTGCCGTAACCGTGGTCGGTGACCAGCACCTCGTCGTCGGGGCTCAGTCCGAGCGCGTCGAGGGCCAGGTGCGCGGCCTCGGTCGCGTTCGCCACGAGCGCGATGCCCTCGGGGTCCGCACCGAGGCGCGCGGCGATCCGGACCCGGGCGTCGGCGAGCCGGTCCGGGACGCCCAGGAAGAAGGCGTCCGGGTCGGCGGTCGCCTCGTCCGCGAACCGCCGCTGCACCCGGGCGACCGGCAAGGGCACGGCCCCGAAGGAACCGTGGTTGAGGTGGACCACCCGCTCGTCGAGCCCGAAGAGCTCGGCACCGCCGGGAAACACCCCCGCCGACACCTGCCCGCCCGACTCGTCGCTCTTCTCGTTGTCACCGACCACGCCCTGGAAGATACCCCCGCCAGGTGCCCTTTGCGACCGTCTCCCGGCCGGCCTGACGCCGCTCGGCCGTGACGGTCGGTACGGAGTGAGGACGGGCAGGCCCTCTTCGCCCCCGGCCGGACGCCGTACGGCTCGCGTACGGGCTCGCGTACGGGCCCGCGTGCGGCTCGCGTACGGCCCGCTTACGGCCCGCGTACGGCGAAGTCCGCGGCCCGCCGGACCACCGGCCCGTCGACCTCCGCGCACAGGTGGAGGACCGCGTCGTGCCGTGTGCATCGTGTGCGGATCCACGGGAGGTCTTGCACCGAGCCACCCTCGGACAGGCGCCCTCACGATCGCTCCACCATCCGGACAACGTCCGCTTTCGTACGGGGTCATTCACCCGAAAACACCACCGACTCCCGCCCTGGCAGCCACCTTTGACGATCCTTCGATCATGGTTGCGCTTCGTTCCGGCGCTCTGGAACTCTCCGTTCGACTCGTCCGACACAGGAGCAACGGAGGCAACCCCACATGCGCGCAAGGCGAATACGTCGCGCCTGGCTCACGACGGCGGCCGCGGCGTCGCTCGCGTTCACCGGTCTCGTGGCTCCGGCCCAGGCCGAGGACGTCCCTCGGGACGTCACGGACTCCACGGTCCAGGAGCCGCTGGCGGCGGAGGCCGCACCGGCGCCGTTCGCGGCCACCGCGTGGACGTCACCCGGCGGCGCGGCCTCGCCCGGTGACTTCACGATGTCGCCGGGTGCGCTGAACGGCGAGACCACCACGCGGGTCACGCGCCTGGACTCGGTGCTTCCGAAGTCGGGCGTGCAGAACCTGCTGGTGGGGGCCAACCGCACGGTGGAGCCGTGGTGTTCCCGCGACCCGTTCGGCACCGCGCCCGATCCCGACATCAAGTACTGCCTCCAGAGCGACGACTCCATCTCGCGCGAATGGGTTCCGCAGGGGTTCACCGGCGTCTCCGACGCCAAGGACAACGAGCTGTGGGGCACCGCCGGGAACATCCAGCTGTTCGCCTCGTACGACGGCTGGGACCCCGGCCGGGAGAACGACCCGAACCCGGCGGCCGGCGACTGCACCACCGCGGAGCTGGAGGCCGACGACGCCTGCAACCAGAAGGGCGTCCGGATCACCTTCGTACAGAGCCGGACCAATCCGGCCACCGGCAGCCCCGAGATCAAGTACCGCCACGTCCTGCTGGGTTGGACGTACATCAACTCCGCCGACCACGTCTCCTTCGACGGCCTGCACGCCTCCGAGTACCCGATCCAGAAGGGCGTCCACGCCGGCGGCATCGTCTGGTACGGCAACTACCTCTACGTCGCCGACACCCGCAACGGCCTGCGCGTCTTCGACATGCGCTACATCATGGACCTCGACCCGGACGGCGACCCGGCCACGCACGACGCCATGGGCTCCGACACCGACGGAGTGGCGACCACCGCCAACGTCCAGGACAAGACCAAGGTCGGCCGGCACGACAACGTCTGGTACAGCTTCGGCTACCGCTACGTGATGCCGCAGGTCGCCGCCTGGAAGTTCAAGGCGACGCAGGGCAACCCCACGGGCTCGTACGCCTGCGTCTCCACCGGCGCCCCCAAGGCCTCGTACATCTCCCTCGACCGCAGCACCACCCCCGACCGCCTGCTCATGGGCGAGTACTGCCGCCCCGAGACCGGCTACCCGTCCACCGGCCGCATCGCCTCGTTCCCCATCGCCGACCTCGAGGGACGCTCCGCCGACGTCACCGCCGAAGGCTGGGCCAACTACCTGCCGCTGACCAACGGCGGCGCGCAGGGCGCCGCGGCCGCCGGCGGCACGCTGTACGTGAACGAGTCGAAGGGCACCGACGAACCCGGCAACCTCTGGCGCTACAAGTGGAGCAACGGCCAACTGGTCCAGAGCGGCCAGGCCGTCAAGACCGCCCGCGGCGCCGAGGACCTCTACATCGAGCGCGGCACGAACCGCCTGTGGTCCCTCTCCGAACACCGCCCCGCCTCCGCGTCCGACTGCACCTCGACCCGCGACGCCTCCGACCCCGTGGGCACCGACTACTGCCAGCGCGTCCTCTACGGCCACAAGCTGAGCTGGCTCGACGGCCAGCCGTAGCGACGAGGTTCTCACCCACGCACTGCGGCACCCGCACGGTGTCGCCGGATGCCGTACCCGGACGGAGACCCCCCGTCCGGGTACGGCCACGGGCACGGGTCCGCACACGCGGACATCACGCCCCCAGCGTGCGCACGGCCTCCACGATCAGGTCCCAGAACGCGTCCGTGTCGACCCTCATCCCGACCTCGACGTCGGCGGGCCGTCCCGTCACCCCGTGCAGGTCCACCACGGTCGCGCCCCGGGTGTGCGTGCCGTCCAGCTCCACCGTCACCGCCGCCCTCACCAGGCTCGCCAGCGACGGGTCGATCAGGTGGGCCACGGTGAGCGGATCGTGCAGCGGGGGCGCGTCGAAGCCGTACACCTCGCGGTAGGTGGACGCGAAGTAGGTGAGGAGGTCCACGCACAGGGCGCTCAGCGGGGTGCCGAGCGCGGCGATCCTGGCGACGACGTCGGCAGTGGCCCGCACCTGGTGGGTGGCGTTGAGGCCGAACATCGTCACCGGCAGACCGCTGCGGAAGACGATGTCCGCCGCCTCCGGATCGCACAGGATGTTGAACTCGGCCGCGGGCGTGGTGTTTCCGCGCTCCGTAGAACCTCCCATGAGCACGATCCGCTCGATCCGCTCCGCGAGCTCGGGGTGGGCCAGCAGGAAGACCGCGATGTTCGTGAGCGGCCCGGTCGGCACGAGCGTCACCCGCCCCGGCTGCGCGAGCACCGTGTCCCTGATGAGGGTCAGGGCATCCCGCGCGTCCTGCGGCACGTCCGGCTCGCCCCGCGCGAACCCCGGCCCGTCCAGCCCCGAGTCCCCGTGGATGTTCCCGGCCACCCTGACCGGTCCGCACAGTGGCCGATCACGGCCCGCCGCGATCGGCACCCCCCTGATCCCGCCCGCCGCACACACCCGGCGGGCGTTGAGCGTGGTCTTCTCCAACGTCTGGTTGCCCGCGACGGTGGTGATCGCCAGCAGGTCGATCGCAGGGTGCGCGGCGGCCAGCAGGATGTTGAACGCGTCGTCGTGACCGGGATCGCAGTCGAGAATCACGGGAACCGGCATGCACCCACCGTCCCACACTCGTCCCGGCGGACGAAGGAGGCGACACCAGGAGGCGCGACTTCCCGCACCAGCGTGGATCGCGAACTGCTGTTTCGATGCGCAGGACATGATCAGCCGTCAGAATCGTCGCGTGACAGTGACCCAGGAGCACGTGGCGATGCAGAAGGCGTGGGACCAGCAGAGCGTCTGGTCCCAGAGCGCGAACCGGCTCAAGACGTCGGTGGAGGCGGCACGGTCCAGGGCACTGACGCTTGCCGTCACGGCCGCCGTGCTCGCCACGGCGGCCGCGCAGGCGATGGACTGGAACGCGGGAGTGGGCACGGCCCTGGCGTTCGTCGCCGCGCTGGCCGCCGGCGCGGCTCCCTTACTCTCCCACCGGGGAGGCCCCGGCCGCCTGAGCGACTGGATCCGTGCCCGGGCGGTGTCGGAGGCCCTCAAGGGCGAGGTCTACACGTGCCTCGCCGGCGTCGGGCCGTACCGGGAACGGGAGCAGGCCGTGACGCTGCTCGCCGACCGGGTCGACGCGTTCCGCAGGGACGCCACCGACCTCGTGCACCACACCTCGGGGCTCTCGCCGAAGGCCCGGCCACTGCCGCCGGTGGTCGACGTGGACAGCTACGTGGAGCACCGCCTGCGCCGCCAGATCGACACCTACTACCGTCCCAAGGCCGCCTGGATGCGGGCCAGGGTAGAGCTCTTGTACAAGGTCGAGCTCGCCCTGGGCTGCCTGGGCGCGCTGCTCGCGGCCGCCGCCGGCACGTTCGCGATCGGGGTGCTGGCCGCCTGGGTCGGCGTCGCCGCGTCCGTCACCATCGCGGTCACCGCCCACGGGATAGCGCAGCGGTACGCCTACCAGCACCTGGAGTTCCTCCGTACGGCCGAGGAGCTGGAACGGCTGCTCGGCCGCTGGGTGGCGGACGCCGATCGGAGCGAGGGCGCCGCCGCGGAGTTCGTCGCGAAGTGCGAGCACGCCATCTCCATCCAGAACGAGGCGTGGATGATCCGGTGGACCGTCGGTTGAGTGAGGACGCGCTGGACGACAGGGCTCGGCACTTCGAGTTCGAGCACTCGTACGCCGAGCTGCTCACTCCACGACGTCCCGCCAGGGGGGACACGGAGCCCGTCAAGGCGGCAGAGGTCTACGTTCCCCTGACCGCCGTCCCCATGCACGGGGGCGGTCCCGCGTTCCCCGCCGATCAGGTCATCGGCCCGCAGCGGCGCTCGGTGCTCCGCGGCGTCGCGGGATCCGGGAAGACGGCGCTGATCCGGAAGTGGGTCGAGGAGCGCGCTCGCGAGCTCGTCCTCGTAGCGGGTGAAGGGTTGGTGCCCTTCCCCTTCACCGTGGACTCCCTGCGGCGAGGACACTCCACGGGTGACGCGGAAGGGCTCCTGCGCGGTCTCGACGCTCCCCTTCCGCAGGACATGCCGCCGGGGTGGGTCGAGCGTGTGCTGGCGACCGGGCGTGGACTGCTCCTCGTCGACGAGTTCGACGAGGCCTCCCCCTACGACCAGCAGGTCACGGTCTCGTGGCTCTACGAGATCCTGTCGATCTATCCCGACACCGCCTGCCTGGTGGCCAAGCGCGGAAGGGACGTCGACACGGCGCTGGAGGCGCTCGGCTTCCAGGACTTCGACCTCCATCCGATGGACCTGTCCGACGTGCGGCGATTCGTCGCGCAGTGGCACGACGAGGCGCTTCCCTCCAGGAACATGAGGGCCACGGTCTGGTCCAACGACTCCTTCCTGCGGGACGTGGAGACGTACCCCGTCCTGAGGGAGCTGGTGGCCAATCCCCTGATCTGCTCGTACCTCTGCACGACGTACTACGAACGCGGCCTCCATCCTCCTCTGAACCGAGCCGAGTTGAGCCGTGCCATCCTCACGCTGTTCTTGAACCGACCTCCCGCCGTCCCGTTCGACGCGCCGGACGAACCGCCGCTCTCCGAGGCCCAGCAGGTAATGGTCCTCCAGCGAATCGCCGCGTTCCTGCAACGGAACGGGCTGCAGGAGGCCAGCCTCGCGCAGGCGCACCAGCAGATGGCGGTGGCCCTCGCCCACGCGTTTCCCTCCCTGCCGGAGGCCGACGCCGGGGAGGTCCTCGGACGGCTGGTCAGGCAGAGTGGCGTCCTGGCGTCGCGCGAGGCCCAGCACGTCGCCTTCACCCATCGCACGCTCCAGGAATTCCTCGCCGCGAAGGACCTCCTGGAAAGCGACTCCATCGGCGAGCTGCTCCGGCACGTCCACGAGGACCAGTGGGCGGACGTCTTCCTCCATTCCGTCGGATACGCGCGACCGAACGAACGGACCGGGCTCGTCGAGGCAGTGCTGCGCCGTGGCGAAGCCGAGCCCGACCTCAGGTGGCGGCTCTGGCCGCTGGCCGTCGAAGCCGCCGGCGAAGTGCCGGAGCTCGACCACCACGTCCACGAGCAGATCGAGGCGCGCATCGCGGAACTCGTTCCGCCCCGCAGGGTCGGCGACGCGCTCGCGCTGGCCCGCGCCGGGGCGCACATCATCCCGCTGCTTCCCGATCCTGAACAGTTGGATCCCGGCGATCCGTCCACAGAACTCCTTCTGCTCACCGTCGACACGATCGGAGGCCCGGCCGCCGAGGCCTACCGCTCGCAGGTCCCTGCACCCGCTCCGCCCCCTCCGGACCCGGCCTACGACACCGCTCCGCCCCGGTCCAGGCCCCGCTCCCTCTCCCCGCTCGTCGTCGAGACCTGGAACCACGACACCGTGGACCGGGCCCCCGCTGTCCGCTCCGTCGAACTCGTCGGGAACGAGGGGCGGGTGACGCACAGGGCACCCACGGACTCCGGGCACCGTCTCGTGTACCGAGGGGACGTCGAGGACTTCTCCGCGCTTCGGCGGGCGCCGCTCCTGCACACCCTCGTGATCGAGGACAACCCGTCCCTGACGCACCTCGACGACCTCACGGGGCTGCCCAGGCTGCGCACCTTGGTGATCTCCCGCTGCCCCGGCCTGCTCGACCTGTCGGCACTGGCCTCGACCGGCGTGATGTTCCTCGAACTCTCGCCGACACCGGAAGACCGGGTGCTCGTCGGGCTCACCTCGGCGAGTCGGCTGCGCGCCCTCTACCTCCCCGTCGAGGCGGTCCGCTTCGACTCCGCTCGGCTGGGCAGGCAACTGACGGGCGTGGCCGTGCTGCCGGGTCTTCGCATCGACGCGTGAGGGCGGGCGGCGCGGTGCAGAATGACAGGACTGGCCGGCGGCGGAGGTAGGGGAAGGTGCTGAGGTACGACAAGGAGTTCGACCCTGCTCGGGGTGGGGGCGACGGGACGCGCGAGCTCGTGTCCCGGTACGCGAGCGACGACGAGGTGTACGTCTTCGACGACGAGAACGTCGTGCTGGCCGTCAACGTCGCGCTCAAGACCGGCCGTCCCCTCCTGCTCTTCGGGCCGCCGGGCTCCGGCAAGTCGTCGCTCGCCCCGAACGTCGCCCGCGTCCTCGACTGGGACTTCCACCCGCTCGTGGTGACGGCGAGGACGGAACCCGAGGACCTGCTGTGGCGCTTCGACGCGCTGCGGCGGCTGAACGACGCCCAGGCCAAGAAGATCGGGCCCATCGGCACGTACTACGCCCACGGCCCGCTCTGGCGTGCCTTCAAGGCCGAGCAGGGCCGGCGGTCCGTCGTCCTCATCGACGAGATCGACAAGGCGGACCCCGATCTGCCCAACAGCCTGCTGGGCCCGCTGGGTTCGCTGTCGTTCCCGTACCCGTGGGACGACCGGCTGACCGTGTCCGCGCGACCGGGCCTGGAGCCCCTCGTCGTCATCACCTCCAACGACGAACGCGAGCTGCCCCGGCCGTTCCTGCGGCGCTGCGTCGTCTTCGTGCTCGAAGCGCCCTCGCGGGAGCATCTGCTGAAGGTCGCGGCCTCGCACCTGGGGGACGAGTACGACGAGCACCTCGCCGAGCAGGTGGCGGACTCCATCCTGTTCGCACGCGAGCGGATGGCGGATCCCGACGCCGGGCCGAGCACGGCCGAGTTCCTGGACGCGGTCAAGGCCTGCCGGCAGCTCGGCGTCGTACCGGGAACGGAGGAGTGGGACAAACTGCGGGCCCTCACGCTGTACAAGCGGCGCGAAGGACTGGAGCCCTTCGTATGAGCGCGCGGGGGGAGGTGTTCCTCGGCGACCTCGTTCGGGCCACCGCGGGGTTGCGGGCCACGGACGCCGAGACGGTGGCCGCCATCGCCGGTCTGCTCGGACTCGGGCCGGGCGTGCCCGCCCTGGCGCCGTCGCCCGCGACCGACCGGCCGTCGCCCGCGGCCCGGTCGGTCGGTCCGGTCCGCACGGCCGACGGCGCCGGCGTCGGGGCGGAGGGCCTGCACGTGGGCCGGGCCCCTGCCGTGCGGGCGAAGCCCGTCCCGGACCGGCCGACGGACGTGTCGCCGACACCTCGCCGCGCGCCCACCCCCGGACGTACGGCGCAGCGTGCCGACCGCCCCGTCGACTTCTCCCTCACGGCACACGACGGCTTCTCCGCACGGGGCGCGGCGTCGGCGGGCGTCGAGGACTCCGCCGTGCCGACCGGCCCCGAGGCCGGACTGCTCCGTCGCCACACGGTGACGACCGCGCTCCGCCATGAACCGCCGTGGAAGCCGGGCTGGGCGCGCGGGGTGATGTTCGGCGCCGTCGCGATGCCGGCCGAGAGCACCGTCTGCGACCAGGCGGCCCTCCTGCGCGGGGTCGCCCGCCAGAAGGCACTGGTGACGATCCCGCGCAGGCGGCGCCTGACCACTCGGCGCGGGGCGCAGCTCCTGCTCGACCACGGCAAGGCGATGGTGCCGTTCCAGGACGACCGGATCTGGCTGAGCGACCTCCTGGGCAGCATCGCCGGACGGGACAGGGTCGAGGTGCTGCGGTTCCGCGGCACACCCCGGCGAGGGGTGGTCCGGGACGATCCGCTCGCCCGTGACCCGTACCGGGCGCCGGCGCCGGGCACGCCCGTCGTCCTCTTCTCCGATCTCGGTCGGATGCGCCCGCCGTTCTCCGGGTCGACCGTCGCGGGTACGGACGAGTGGCACGCGTTCGTCGACTCCGTCGTGCACACGGGCTGCCCGATCGTCTGCCTGACGCCCTATCAGCCGTACGAGTATCCGGAGACGTTACGCCGGACCGTGGCCTTCGTCCCCCTCACGCGAGACATGTCGATCCGACGTGCGCAGGAGGCGACGGCGCGGGTGCGCAGGGCGCTGGGGCAGTCGTGACCGGGCGCGGAGAAGCACGAGGCGCGGAGCGGGCCCCTGTCCACGAGGACATGGAGGACTTCGTCGCGGAACTCGCCGAGGTGAGGCCCGAGCTCGTCCGGCTCGCCGAATGCCTGTGCCTCGCCGCCGGTGTCGAGCGGGCCTTCCTGCGCCGCGCCCGGCTGCGCTTCGTACCCGATTCCACCGCGGGTCTGGAGGCCGAGCTGTGGTTCTCGCCGCTCGTGGAGGCGGCCGGCGAGCACATGCTCCTCCTCGACGGCGCGGCGGCCGAGGTCCTGCGGCGCCGACTGGCCCGGAGGGATCCGGCATCGGCCGTGGGGATCAGGGAGTTCACCGAGGAGGCGCATCGCGAGTCACCGCCCGTGGTGCGCTGGTTCGAGGAGCTGACGTGGGAGGGGCTCTTCCCGTCCGAGACGACGGACCGGATCGTGCGGGCCGGACTCGGTCGGATGCTCGCGGCAGTCGCCGCCGACGGTGACGACGCGGCGGACGACCTCGGCCGGTGGGCGCTGCGCTACCTCCCCCGCCTGCCCGCGGCGGTGCTCGGTCTCGACGACGCCTGGCGGATCCAGGTCGCGTCCTCGGAGAGGCTCGGCATCGAGCCGCCGACCGACCGCTTCGAGCGTCCCTCGTCGGTCACCGAGAGCGCCCGTGCACTCGTCCGGCGCGAGGTCTCCGTCGGGGTACGGGCCAGGCCCGGCGGTGTGGTGGTCAGTTATCCGGCGGCCGCGGGCAGCCTGCCGGTACGCGCCATCGGCGGACGCACCGTGCGCCTTGACGTGAGGAGCACGCTGGTGCCGGTCCCGCAGGCCGCGCTCTCCCGCCTGGAAGTCCGGCGGGGACAGAGCGTCTCCCTGCCGGTCACCGTGGTGCAACGGCTGCACGGGTCGGGTGAACCGTTGATGAGCATCGCCCACCCGGGTACCGCGAGCGAGGTGGCCGTGGCGGCGAACGTCATGCCGGACGACGTGGACGGGGCGCGCAGGGCACGCGCCCACTACGCGGTCCTCATGAAGGACGGAACGATCGTGCTGCACGCCGGCGACGGCTCCGTGATCGACGAGGTGCCCCCGCCGCCCGACGGCACGGCACGGCACGGCGTGGCCCTGTCCGCCGACGGAACCTTGCTCGCCTGGATCGAGGGCAACGAGGTCCACCAGTACGCGCTGGAACCCTACGGGGTGGGGAGCGGGTCGGTGGCGACAGGTGACGAGACCATGGTGAGTCTCTCCTTCCACGGCGACTCCGAAAGACTCGCGTGGCTCTTCGTCGCCGACGGCGAGCTCGTGCTCCGGCGCTCCCTCTTGCCGGACATCCGGTGCGGTCGCCCGCGCGAAGGCATCAGTGCGACGTGGCAGTACCCGAGCGGGGACGCCGTGGCCGTGGTCGACGGGGAAGGCGACCTGTGGCTGCGCAAGGCCGACGGCTTGAGCTCGCCCCAGCATCTCCTGGGCACGGGCTTCACCACGGTGACGGGGCACGGCGACGGAGCGTGGATCATCGGCGGACAGCCCAATGGCGACGTGACCGCGTGGTCCGGGGACGGATCCTTGGAGTTCCTCGTGGGCACGGCCCCCTGGGCGGTCACGGACCTCGCCGTCAGCACGGACGGCCGGACGGTCGCCGCGGTCGGCGGAGACTCGCTCGTGCTGTTCTGGTACCTCGGCGATGACGAGCGGAGGATGTCACCGCGCCAGATCCGCCTGGCCTTCTCCGCGGACCGCGTGTTCCCCCACCGCAACGGCGGATGGATCGTGAGCGGGGAGGGGGGTCCGGTGGAACTGCGGACCGAGGACGGTCGGCGTCACCTCGTCACTCCCGAGTTCCCGGCGGAACCGCCCGCCCCGGGGGTGCCGCCGTGGATCCGCGGGTGCGTCATCGCCGAGACCGGTGACCTGGGAGCGGGCGGGGAGCGCGCCTCGGAACTGGTGGACTCGATGCGGGACATCGCCGCTGCTGGAGTCCGGTGCCTGGCCGTGGGCCCCCTCGTGCCGCCGCACTTCCTCGGCGGCGTCTGGACCACCGTGCCGCGCAGGGTGACGGCCGACGATCTCGAAACCGTTGCCGAACTCGTCGAGGCCGCCGATCGGCACGGCATCTGCGTCGTCGTCGACCTCCTCCTCCCCGAGGGCGAGTTCGGCAGGATGAGCCCGGTCGCCAAGGCCAGGATCTACGACGGTGTGCGCCGCTTGCTCGACCGGGGTGCGGGCGGCGTCCGCCTCCACGCCGCCGAAGGTACCGGCCGGCAGCTCCTGAACGACCTGCACCACCTCCTCGACGGGTACGAGGACCGCGTCCTGATACGCAGGAGCTCTCCGTCACCGGCCCTGATCGCCGACGAAGACCTCGAACCGGCGAGTCCGAGTGATCCGGGAGCCCTGTTCCACGTGGCGACCTCATCGCTCGGCGGAGCCCTGGCCCGGGGCGTCCGCGACGCCGAGCTCGGGTCGGAGGCATGGGCCGCGTTCGGCTCCGCTCTGGTGGAGGCAGGATCCGCTCCGACCTCGGCCCGTCCCGGCTTCCAGTGGGAACACGTACTGCCCGGCGGTCTCGACCCGGCTCAGCGGCGGCTGGCGGCCGCCGTTCTGCTCGGCCTCCCCGGCTGCCCCGCGCTGCCGCTCGACCTGCTGCGCGAGCCGGGGACCGCCGCCCTCCTGGGGCTGCGCCGTGCCCATCTCGCCCTCTCCCGAGGCACCCTGCACGTCTACCACGCCGGTCCAGGGACGTTGGCGACACTCCGTGAACACGGTACGGAGACCATCCTCTGCCTGGCGAACTCCGCCACCCGGCCCACGGTCGTGACCTTTGGTCCCGAGCGAATCGGGCGCCGGGAATCGTCCTCGCTCCTGCTGGACCTCGTCGACGGCAGCGTGTTCGACAGCCGTTCCGGGGATCCCGCGAGCGTGGTGATCCCCGGTCAGGGTGTCCGCTGGCTGCTGGTCCTCACCGGATCGCCCTCCGTCGGCACCGAGGGGTAGCGGCCATGGCACGTCCCCGGATCTTCCTCAGCCACAGCTCGTCGAAGTGCACCTCCGAGAGCGGGTGTCGCTGCGTCGAGTACCTGAATGCGATGGAGGCACATGTCCGTAGCGGCGGCTGTGATCCCGTGGTCGACAGGTCCGTCCTGATCGGCGGTGTCGAGTGGAACAAGAGGATCCTCAGGGAGGTGAAGAGCGCGCACGGCCTGATCGTCCTCATCTCGCCGCACGCGCTGAGCTCGTTCTACGTGATGGAGGAGGTGATCATCGCCACCGCCGAGCGGGTGGCCAGCGACGACAGGTACGGGATCATGCCCGTGCTGCTGCCCGGGGTACGGCGCGCCGACCTCAAGGAAACGGGGCTGGAGAAGCTGGACCTCGGGCGCTTCGACATGGTGGACTGGCCCGCCGCGGCCGGCCCGGAGGCTCCGCCCGACGAGATCCTCTCGGCCCTGCGCCCGCTGGTGGAGCGTATGGGAGGAGTGCCCCATCCCGAGGTCACGGACTTCGTGGCGGGGCTCATCACCGACGTCTCCGACGCCGCCCTGGAGAAGACCGCGTCGGTCCTCGGCGTCGCCACCCTCGCGTACGCCACGGACCACTCCCGCCACCTGGTGGCCCAGGGGCTCCTCACCGAGCGGCCGGTGCGGCACCCGGGCGACAAGTGCGCGCTGAAGGACGCGTTCAAGAGCTTCCTGCACCAGGTGAGGGAACCGGCGTGCCGCGCCGACATCGTCGACACCGTGGTCCCCTTCGCGCGCGTTCCGAAGGACGACGCCGAGGGCCTGCGGCGGGTCGCGTCGGAGGACGGGGACCGGGTCGCGCTGCTGCGGTCGACGCTCGGCGAGACGCCGGACATGTACGTCCGCAGGGCGAGCGAGAGCCCCGAACCCTGGGTGGTCCGCAAGCCGGTCCCCGGGATGGGCGCCCTGGGCTTCGCCGAGGAGCTGATCGCGGAGATCAGGGACGTGCTCCTCCACGAGATCCTCTTCGACATACCCTGCGACGACGCGACCCTGGACCGCTACCTCGCCCGTCACGAGGAGAGGTCGGGGCCCTTCACCATCGTCCTCCACCACCCTCCGGACGACCGGCTGCTGGAGACGCTGCTGGCCGAGTTCCCCCGCCTGCTGTTCCTCTTCGCGCACGAGCAGGCGGGGGCCGACTCCGGTGGCGGAACACATCTCCGCCTGGAGGGGATGACACTCGGCCAGGAGCAGGACATGGTGCGGACGCACCGGGAGTTCCGCTCGCGCCGGTGACGTACCGGCGCGGCGGGTCAGACCGCCGGCGCCCCGTCCTCCGCGGGCGAGGGGCGGCGGGCGTAGGTGAAGAGGTGGTCCTCGGGGGCGGCGCGGTCGTCGTCCGGGGCGAAGACCGAGAGGGCGTGGTGGAGGACGTCGAGACCGCAGTCCTCGCGTTGGAGGCGCACGTACTCGTCGACCGAGAAGCTGGAGACCCTGACCGTGCGGTCCATCCAGACGATCTCGACGTCCTCCACGTCGGCGGGCACGGTCGCCGTCACGAGGAAGCCGCCCGGCGCGAGCCAGCCGGCCATGCGCCGGAGGGTGGCGGCGGCCTCGGCGCGGGTCATCATCATGAGCGGGAAGAAGGCGCACACCGCGTCGAAGCTGCCGTCCGGCGGGTCGAAGGCGCGGACGTCGCACTGCTCGAAGCGGGCGTCGGGCACCTGCTCGCTCGCGAGGGCGACCATGGCACCGGACACGTCGATGCCGGTCACCTCGCAGCCGGCGCGCGCCAGGAGGTCGGCCACCGGGCGTCCGGTGCCGCTGCCGACGTCGAGGACCCTGGCCCCGGCGCCCAGCCGTGCGGTGAGCCACTCGACCGCCGCCAGCTGGGCCGGCAGCCGGACGAAGGCGCGCTCGTACTCGATCCCCAGGCCGTCGAACAGCTCCGCCGCCGTGACCGGTCGCCCCTTCGTACCGTCGTCTTCCATTCCGTGTCCCTTCCGTCGTGGGTGCGCGCAGGGTGATGCGCACACGGGATGCGTACACGGGGTACGTACCACGGGCGGGCCTACCCACCCGGGGACATCGGAGAAATCCGGCCGCCTCAGCGGTCCGCCCCAGCGGTCCGCCCTAGCGGTCCGAGAGCGCGAGCTCCACGATGACGTGCGTCCCGCCCGGCCGGACGTCGACCGTGCAGCGCCGCGCGTGCGCCCCGACGATGTCCAGGCCCCGCCCGCCGCAGGCGAGCTCGCCCTCGTGGCGGGGGCGGCCGGGGCGGAGCAGCCAGCGGCCGTTGTCCCTGACCTCGACGCTGAGCGTCCCGAGGTCGACGGAGAGCAACAGCGCGACCTCCCGGCCGCCGCTGTGCCGCACCGCGTTGCCGACCAGCTCGCTCACCACCAGGCGCAGGGCGTCGTCGATGCCCGCCGGCAGGCCCCAGTGCGCCGCCATCCCCCGCGCGAACCGCCGCAGCGCGGGCACCGAGGCGGCGGTCGCGACCGCCAGGCATCCCGCGGTCCGCCGCACGGCGAACGACGGGTCCGGTCGGTGCGGCGGGCGGTTGGCGGGCCGGTCGTCGGTGAGGACGGCCTGGCCGAGGTGCGGGATGGTGGGCATCGGGTCTCCCGGGACTGCGGATGGATTCCCCCGCTCTCCACAATCGGGGCCGGACGCCCGGGAAACAATCCGGGGCGGCGGCTTTAGGGGTACGCACACCAGGGGGCGGGAACGGGAGTACGCAGGTCAGGCGGGTGGGGGCGGGCGGCGGCGGGGTACACAGGGTAGGCGTGCGGGAGCGGCGGCAGGGCCGGGGACCACCGGGGGCGGCAGCAGGCTCGCAGAGCCGGGAACGGGCGGGGCAGGGACCACGGAGCATGTCACGCGTCCGGGCCCTGGTCCGGATTCCGGTCCCGGTCCCGGCCCTGGCCCTGGTCCGGATTCCGGTCCCGGTCCTGGCCCGGGTTCTGATCCCTGTCCTGGTCCTGGTCCGGCGTCGCGAGGGCGTCGCCCACGGCCTTGCGGGTCGTGCGGAGCTTGCGCAGCACGCTGGCGACGTGGTTCTCGACGGTGCGGGGCGACAGGAAGAGGGTGTCCGCGATGGATTGGTTGGTGGCGCCGACGGCGAGGAGTTCCGCGACCTGTCGCTCGCGGGGTGAGAGGCGGTCGCCGTAGCCGCGGCGGCCGGGGGTGCCGGGGCGGGTGAGGCCGAGGTCCTGTGTGAGGTGGCGGCAGCGGGAGACGTCGGCGTGGGCGCCGAGTGCGGTGTAGGTGTCGACGGCGGAGGTCAGGCGGGTGGTGGCCTCGTCGGGCCGGTGGGCGAGGGCGAGCGCGTGGCCTTGGCGTTCGGCGGCGTGTGCCGCGTCGTAGGGGCGGCCGATGTCCAGCCATCCGTCTCGGGCGGCCTCGAAGTGCTCGGCGGCGCGGGCGGGGGCGTCGTCGAGGGCGAGGAGTCCGCGGGCCAGGTGGATCTCCGCCTCCGCCGCCGGCGCGTCCCGGCCCCTGAGCCCTTGGTGCGCCTCGTCGACGAGGTGCTGGGCCGAGGGGCGGTCGTGGCAGGCGAGGGCCGCTTCGACGGCGAGGGGGAGCAGCCCGGTCGCCTTGGGCCAGGACTGGGCGCGGCGGAGTACGGCGAGGGCGGGCTGGGCGGCGGCCCAGGCGTCCTGGGCGGCGCCCTGGGCCAGCAGGACGGACATGCGGCCGGCGGTGGCGCGGAGCTCGGTGCTCACGGCGATCTGCCGGGCCCCGTGCTGGGCGGCGCTGTCGAAGCACTCCCGTGCGAGGTCGCGCTGCCCTCGGGCGAACGCCGTCGTGCCCAGGGCGAGCAGGCGCTCCGCGTCGGGCACGCCGATGTCCGGGTAGGCGGCGATCAGGGCGTCGAAGCGGTCTTCGAGGCCGTCCCAGCGGCCGGCGAGCGTGTCCAGGGAGAGTTCGAGGACGCGTCCGTAGCACTCGACGATCACCGCGCCGGCGCGGCGGCCCTGCCGGCGGCTGTCGGCGATGAGGGCGGCGGCGCGGGTGTCGTGGCCGAGTCCGATGGCCGCCTCGGCGACGTTGTGGAGGGCTCGGGCGGTCTGCCAGAGCTCGGCCGGGGAGTCGGTGTCCCGGGGCAGCCGGTCGAGGAGGTCCCAGAGGGTGTGGTCCGCCCGCCAGCTGAGCAGGGTCAGCCGGGTGGCCTCGAAGGCGGCCTGGAGGGCCTCGCCGCCGGTGGCGTCGAGGGCCTCCCGGGCCCGTTCCATCCAGCGCGCGGACCATTCGGGCCCGGCGCGTTCGTCGAGGGCGAGGGCGAGCATGCCCCGGCCCGCCGTCACCGGCCGCTCGGCGAGTTCGTCGACCGCGATTTCGAGTTCGCGTACCCACGACGGGTTGGCGGCCTCGTTCAGGAACAGCAGGCCGAGCCCCAGGCGGATCTCCCCGCGGACCGCCGTCGGGAGGTGCGGGTCCTCCACGAGGCGGCGCAGCCGTCGGGCGGCGGAGGTGAAGTCGACGCCGTTGTACGCGATCCGGGCGAGCGAGGTGGCCGCGCGGGAGCGGCGCTCGGTGTCGAGTCCGGGCTCGTCGAGGATCCGGTGGAGCAGTGCGGCGGCCGTGCCCTGGTCGCCGACGGCGGCGGCCTGCTCGGCGGCCTCCTCGGCCCGGCGCAGCCACGCGGTGCGGTCGCCGAGCGACAGGGTGTGGTGGGCGATCTGGACGAGCGGGGCCGGTGTCAGCTCCTGGAGCGCCGTCACGGCCGAGCGGTGCAGGCGGCTCCGCCGGGGTGCCGGGACGTGCCGGTACGCGACCTGCTGGGCCAGGACGTGCCGGAACGCGTACCGGTGGTCCTCCGTCTCGACGAGCAGGGAGCTGCGCAGTGCCTCGATCAGCCCGTCGGTGCCGGTCTCGGCGTCCAGTCCGGCGACGGCGGCGAGCAGTGCCTCGCCGGAGGGGACGGCGAGCACGGCCGCGGCGTCGACGATCGCCGCCCCGGCCGGTGACAGTCCGGCCAGCCGCTCGGTGACCGCCTCCCGCAGTCCCTTCGGCACGTCGGTGTCCCGGAGGCGCCGTACCGCGTCCCGCTGGTCCGCCGTGCCGCCCTGCTCCGCGAGGGTGAGCAGGTCCTCCTCGGCGACCAGCGGCAGACCCTCGCTCCGCTCGTACAGCGCGGACGCCAGCGCGGGCGTGGCGACCGGTCCCAGCGCGGCGGACGCCAGTTCCCGGATCTCCTCCGCGGTGAGCGGCGCGAGCCTGATCACCGCGCCGCCCGCGCCGGCCGGGTGCCGGTACGCGGCGCCGAGCACCGACGTGTCCGGTGGCAGGTCCTCCGCGCGGTAGGTGAGGACCAGGCCGAGCTCGGCCGGCAGGTCGCGGGCCAGCAGCAGGAGCAGGTCCCTGGTCTCCTCGTCGACCCAGTGCATGTCCTCGATGATCAGCACGGTCGGCCCCAGCGCGGCGAGCAGCGCCCGCACCCCGTGCACCAGCCGGAGCCGCTCGGCCTGCTCCCCTCCCACCCCCGGCGGCGCGGCCGGCAGCCGGTCCGCGAGACCGGGCAGCAGCCGCCCCAAGGCCCCGACGGCCTCGGGCAGCCCGCCTTCCGGCAGCCACGGCCCCGCCTTCGTCAGCGCGTCGGACACCGGTCCGTACGGAAACGGCTCGCGCAACGGCTGGCAGAACCCGACCAGCACCGGCCCGCGCCCCTCCGCCCGCAGCGCCGCCGCGGCCTCGCCCACCAGCCGCGACTTCCCGATCCCCGCCTCCCCCTCGATCAGCACCACCGCGGGCGGATGCCGCACCGCCTCCATGAGCAGCTCCAGCTCCCGCCGCCGCCCCACATAACGGAACGTACCCACCACCGCCGCCGCTCCCTCGCCGAGTGACCCCGCCACACGCTCACCCACCTCGCCCCCGTAAGCCCCCGGCCCTTCCAGCCTAGGCTCGCTCGCCGCGGCGGACGACCGGGCGCGGGCCCGGGCCCGGACTCGGGCGCCCTGACGACGGCCTGTGTGCCCGGGCCGGTGCCGGCGGGGTCGGGGGGAGGCGGGTGCCGACGGCCGAGGGCGGCATGAGGAGGGCGCTGCGCGGACTTCCCCGGAGGTGCTCCTCGGTCGCCTCCCCGTCGCAGGCGGGGCGGGCGGATTCACGGTGCCACGAAGCGGAACTCCGGGCCGTAGTTCTTGCCGCCGCCGTCGGGGATGGGACGCTTCATCAGGTCCCGTGCGGGTGAACGGAGAAGACGCATCTGACGGATCGCCTCGTCCAGCCGGTCCGTGGCCTCGCCCTCGTCGGTCTGCTCCCATGTCTCTTCGAGGGCCTTCAGCATGGCGCTGTAGATGCCGTTGACCTTGTCGAGGAGGGTTGTCACGTCGTCTGCGGGCGCGCCGGGGCCGGTCCGCGGCCAGCCTCCCTGGGGCACGACGCCCATGGGGAGGACGGGGGGCATGGGGACCACAGGGCCCTGGAAGTCCCACTTGTCGGGGTGGCCCTCGGGGTGTACGAGCTTGCGTCCGTGGACGATCTCCAGGAAGGCGTAGTAGTGGGCGAGCTCGCCCGCTGCACCGGGGTGCGGGTTCTCGGGCGACACGGACGTGCCCTCGCCCTGCTCCTTGATGACGGCGATGGCCGCTTCGACGTCCGCCGGTGTGCCGAGGCGGTCGAGGCTGTTCCCCGCACCGTGGAACTCCATGTCCTTGATCACCTGTCGAGCCCCGGTGATGAACTGCGGGTTCGCCCGGAAGGTGTCCCGGATCGCGGTGTAGAAGGCACCGATCGAGGTGTACGCCGCGGGGAGCGACCGTACGATCGGGTCGTCGGGTTCCTCGATGCTCGCGTACATCTTCACCGATTCCGGCGTCAGCCCGCTCAGGTAGACCTTCAGGTCGGGCCGGACTCCGCCGGGCAGCGGGCCTGGGTACGTCGGCACCAGCGCCTCGTCGGCGAGGCGGGGGCTGCCGCCGATCGTGGTGAGCAGGTTGCACGCGATCCCGAGATGGGACATCTCGTCGAAGACGATCGCGCGCAGGGTGCGGGACACCTGGGTGTTCCCCGCGGTCGTGGTGTCGATGGACCACATGCCGCACAGGTACGGGGGGAGGGTGGCGAGCTCCAGCTGGATCGCCTGCTGGACCGCTTCCTGGAGCCAGCCGAGGTCCCGCTGTTCCGCGGGCCGCCGCATCAACTCGACGATGCGGGTGTTCTGGGCGAACCGAACGGCGTTCATCGCCGGCCTCCTTGTCTTGCGGATCTCTCCGCGCTCGATGGTCGGTCCGTGCCGTCACCCCGGCGTCAGCGCCGTCCGATCGGGATCATCCGGCGCGAACCGGAGGGAAGGTTCGGCCCCGAGCTCCGCTCGCCACAGGTGCCGGGAGGTGGCGGAGGAGGACGGGCGATTCCTGCGGGCAGCGCAGGAGTTCGTGACCGACGCGGGGAAGACGCTGCGCGTCGCCGCACGGCGGCACGGGGTCGTCGTGGCGTTCCAGCCGGAACCGGCCGGGCAACCGCACGCCGAACTGCCTTGAAGGAGAAGGGGAGGGAGTCATCTGCCGTCCCTGGGGGCTCTTCGGGACACGCGGTCCCTGCTTGCGCCACCGAACCCATCATAGGTCGCCGGACTGTCGGGGGCCCGTCGTCGCGGAACGGCCGATGTGCGGGCGGCGGTGCGGGCTCGGATGATGGAAAGGGGCAGGGGAAGGGCCTCGAAGGTCACGGCCCGTTCCCCGCAGGAGATCGCGAGGACACGGCGCGGCGGAACCGCACCGCACCCACGGACCTACTGCGGCGATCTGGAGCAGTCCCCCGCCTCCCGGGTCGAACTCGGTGGCTTCGAGGGCGGCGCGGTGCTGCGGGTCCGCTTCCCGTCGGACCTCTCCCTGCCGTCCCGTACGACCGTCGACATCTGCCTCGTACTCAAGGAGCCCACCCTCGCGGTCGACTTCTCCGCGGAGCTCTCGGGCGACATGGGCGTGGAGGGATGCCTCGGCGTCATCGCCAAGAGCATCATGACGAACGCCGCCCTCCTCGGCGAGCCGGTGCACGCGGGTGTCGCCCGCAACGACGCCACCGGGGAGCACGAGCTGTACGTGACCAAGCCCTACCTCGAGAACGGCATGTTCGTCGTCCACTTCGGCAAGGGGGCGTGAGGCGCGGCGGCCGTCGGGCCGCCGCTCCGGCTGCGGGGTGACGCGTACGGAACCAGAATGAGAAGGCGGTGCGCTTCCGCTCCGCCGGGCCCGCTTCAGCTCTCCTGGACGGATCAGGGCGATGGAGCCGAACATCAACCCCAGCCTCTTGTCAGCCGAGTTGACGCCCCGCGGGGTCGGCACCGTACTCGCCTCGCCGTCCGAGCTGCCCGCCGTCGACGTCACCGCGCACGTCGACGGCGGGGACGGGGCGAGCACGCTCCAGCGGGTGCGGGTGTCGGAGCGGTCCGACGCGCGCGGGCCGACGCGGGCCGGCTACCTCGCGAGCCTCGACCGGTACGTGCAGGACGACATCCGTATGGGGCGCCCCTGAGGGCTCCCCCTCCGCGAGCCCCCGCGCGCCCCTGCCGCGCGGGTGAAATGGGCACCGGTTCGGCTCCAGGGCGGCTTGTGAGCCGCGCGTCGCACCGTGCCCGGAGTTAGCGTCTGACGTGTTCCGATCCCCCATCCGCCCCGCCGGGCCGCGCCTTTTCGCGGCCTCCGGACGGAGAACGGCGACGATCAGATGAACGTCTCCCGCTCCTTCACGGCCCGCCGATGACGAGCCCACTGGCACAGCTGGCCACCGACCTCCGCGCGGGGCTCACGCCCCTGCTCCCGCTCCTGCCGGGCCTGTCCGACACGGCCCGCAGGGAGCGCCTGGCACAGGCGCTCGGCCTCTCCGCCACCACCCTCACGCCGGAAGCGCTGCTGTTGCGCTTCGCCGTGCCCTCCGTGGCGCCGCAGGGGGAACTGTGGCCGGTCCTCGTCGACCTGCTGCGGACCGCGGCCCGGCTGACCCCGCCGGACTGGACGCTGACGATCAAGAACGTGCTCGTCGCGAACGGTGCCGAGGTGAAGCCGCTCGGCACCGCCGTGCCCGCCACGATCGACCTCGGCGTATCGCTGAGCGGCGCGCTCCCGCTCGTGCCCGGACTGGCCGTCCGGGACGGGCTCGGCCTCACGCTCTCCCTGCCCACCCCGGCGCCGGGCGGCGCCGCGCCCGACACCTGCACGCTCTCCTTCCGGGCGGACGGGGTGGAGCTCGGTCTCGCCGACGATCAGCTGCTCAGGCTCCTCGCCCCCGACGGTCTCGTCCTCAAGGGCGGCCTGGGCGCACGCATCGACGCGAAGGGGCTGCGGTTGGAGGGCGGCGGCACCGGCAAGGGCGTCGCCCTGCCCCTCGCCAAGGCCCCCTCCGGACTGCGCGCGCCCTCGCTCTACCTGTCCTCGGGCGACGGCGGGATCCGCCTCGCGGTCTCCTTCCGCGCCTCGCTGCTCGGCGTCGCGGACGCCGCGATCGACGGCGTGGGCCTGGAGGTCCGTCCGTCCGGCGGCGGGTACACGGCGGTCCCCGTGCCACCGAAGGGCCTCGGGCTCACCCTCGCCCTCGGGCCCGCGAAGGGCGGCGGCTTCCTCGGCGAGCACGACGGGGAGTACCGCGGAGCGCTCTCGCTGAGCCTGGGCGTCGTGGAGGTCAAGGCCTTCGGCATCCTGCGGCCGCGGCCGCCGTCGGTGCTCGTGGCGCTGAGTGCCGAGTTCACCCCGGCCATCGAACTGGGCCTCGCGTTCACGCTCAACGCCGTCGGCGGTCTGCTCGGCGTCGGGCGCGCCCTCGACCGGGCGGGCCTGGCGGAGGTCGTGCAGCAGGGCCATCTCGACGACCTGCTCTTCCCCGCGGACGCGGCAGCGGCGGCGCCCCGCATCCTCACCACCCTGGGCACCGTGTTCCCCGCACGGGCGGGGAGCACCGTCGTGGGCCCGATGTTCCGGGTCGGCTGGGGCCGTCCGGTCTCGTTCGTCACGGCCGACGTCGGAGTGGTGCTGGAGCTGCCCAGCGGGGTGGTCGGCATCCTCGGCCGGCTCCGGGTGGCGCTGCCGGCGCCGCAGGCACCGGTGATCGACCTCCGCGCCTCGGTCGCGGGGATCGTCGACGCCGCGAACGGCCTGGTCGAGATCAACGCGAACCTCGCCGGTTCCCGGCTGCTGACCGCCTCCGTGGAAGGAGGTCTGGCCCTGCGGGCCAAGTCGGGCCAGGACGCGACGTTCATCCTCAGCGCCGGCGGTTTCCACCCCCGCTACACGCCTCCGGCGGACTTCCGCACGCCGAAGCGCCTGACCATCCCGATCGCGGACAGTCCGTTCCTGAAGGTCGTCTTCTCCGGCTACTTCGCTCTCACCCCCGGCACCGTCCAGGCAGGCGCGGAGCTGTCCGCCGTCATCGGGTCGCGGAGCACCGGCGTGTCCGGGCGGCTCTCGTTCGACGCGCTGGTGCGCTGGGAACCCAGCTTCGGGGTGATGCTCGACATCGGCGGCTCGTTCGCGCTGCGGGTCGCCGGGGCGACGCTGTGCTCCGTCGGGCTGAACGTGCACGTGGACGGGCCGACTCCGTGCTGGCACGTCGCCGGGCGGGCCTCGGTGTCCTTTCTCTTCTTCGACGTCAGTTTCCCCTTCGACGAACACTGGAACTGCACCGGCCAGGCGGTCGCCCCGGCGCCCCCCGACGTGTTCCGGGCACTGGAGCAGGCCCTGGACGACCCCCGCAGCTGGGAGCCGGTCCTGCCGGAGGGCGCGCGCACGATGGTGTCGCTGCGCGCCGACGGCGTGGCCGCCGGACGCCTGCTGCATCCGCTGGGCAGGCTGCGGTTCAGCCAGCGCACGGTGCCGCTGGGGATCCAGGTGGTCCGGTTCGGGCCCGGCAGGCTGCCGAAGCCGACCGCGTTCGACGTGGCCGTCACGTTCCCCTCCGGGACCGGGACCGTGCAGCCGGTCACGGAGGACTTCGCACGGGCGGACTTCTTCGACCTCACGGACGACCAGAAACTCACCCAGCCCGCCTTCGAACGGTTCCGCTCCGGCGCCGAGCTGACCCCGCCGCCCACCGCGGGCAGCGCGACCCGGACGACCGTGCCGGTCGAGTACGAGACCAAGTGGCTGGGCGACACCGATCCGGTGCCCATCACCCCGTGGGGGATCAGCGACGCCGCCCTGCAGGCCGCGCTGCCGCACGGCGCCGTCGGCCGCAGTCTCGTCCACGAACTGCGCGCCCGCTACGCCACCCCGCCGCCCCGGCCGGTGCTGAAGGAGCGCGCGTTCGCGATCGCCCACCTGGGGACGCTCAAGGCCGACACCGCGTTCGGCAAGCCCGCCACGTTCACCGAAGCCACCGCGTTGCTCAGGACCGTCACGGGCCGGTCCGGGCTGCTCCAGGTCGTGCCCGCGTACGAGGTGAGGCCATGACCGTGTACACCTTCGCGTCCTGGGAGCGGGCCGGCGCCGCCGCCTGTCTCACGGACGAGGACAACCTGTCCCGGACCGAACCCGCCCGGGGAGAGCTCAAGGCCACCGCCGCGGTGAACGGCCGCCCCGGCCGGCCCGTACCGGTGCCCGCGCTCCGGCTGTACGGCCCCGGGGACGTCCGAGCGATCGACCCCAAGGAGATCGTGCGGGTCTTCCCGCTGCCCGGCACGCCGGACGCGGAGCCGACCCGGTTCCCGCTGCTCGAACTCGAACGCGTCGAGCTGCCCTGGCTGTTCACCCCGCTGCGCGCCGCCGGGACGGGCGAACTCCGTCCTTGGCTCGCCCTCGTCTGCGTCCCCGTCTCGGAGGGCCGTCCGCAACGCGAACCGGGCGTCCCGCTGCCGGTCCTCCGGGTCAGGGGCAGCCAGCTGCCCGACCCGACCACCCTGCACCTGTGGGCGCACGCCCAGACGCTCCCGGGTCACGAGAGCGATCCGCGCCGGTCGGTCTCACGGCTCCTGGCGCCCCGCCGGCTGGAGCCGCAGACCTCGTACACCGCCTGTCTCGTACCGTCGTTCGAAGTCGGCCGCCTCGCCGGCCTCGGCAAGGACACCGCCAGCCCCACCCCCGGCAGTCTGGCTCCCGCATGGAAGCAGAGCGACACCTCACGGTCCGAACTCCCCGTCTACTTCTCCTGGTCCTTCTCGACCGGCGAGGCCGGCGACTTCGAGACGCTGGCGGCGCGACTCCGGGCCCGCCCGCTCCCTCCGCACGCCGGCCGAAGGCCGCTCGACGTCCGCCGCCCCGGACTCTTCGCCAACGGCCCCGGGCCCGTCGTGCAGGAGGTCGAGAGCGCCCTGCGCGCCCCCGGCAACCTGCCCCGCGAACCGTGGCCCGCCGGCCCGCAGAGCGCCCAGTGGCAACAGCGACTCGCGAAGGCGCTGGTCCAGGTCGCCGACCCGGACGGCGACGAGGACCCCGATGTGCTGCCCCCGCTGTACGGCGGCTTCCACGCCCTGCGGGAGGGCGCCGACCCGTCCTCGGCGGGCTGGCTCGACACCCTCAATCTGGACCCTCGCTGGCGGGTCGCCGCGGGCCTGGGCGCCCGCGCCGTGCAAGCCGACCAGGAGGCCCTCATGGCGTCCGCGTGGCGTCAGCTCGTGGACGTCCGGGCGGCGAACCGGTTCCTCGACCTGGCCCGGTTCGCCCGGCTGATCTCCGGCCGCCTCCACCTGCGGCACGTGAAACCGCTCTCCACGGACGAGGTGCTGCGGCTGGCCACGCCCTTGCAGAGCCGCATCGCCCTGGCCGCGGACTCCACCCTGTGGTCGTCGATCCGGGCCAGCCTGCTGCCGAACGCCATGGCGACCGCGGCGTTCCACCGCACGGTGCGCCCCATGGGGGTCCTGAGCCGGCGGGTCGGGCTGGTCGCGGGACGGGCGGCGGACGCTCCGGAACCGCCGCCGTTCTCGACGGTGCTCACCTCCGTCGCGGCCTCCGCCACCGGGCTCGCCGTGCCCCGGCGCGACCCGGACGGCACGGTGGCCTTCTCCGTCGCTCCCGAGCGGGTCGTCAGCGGGGAACGCCTCGCCGCCGTACGGCAGGTGCTCGCGCCCGACGACGGGGACGCGGACGCCTGGCGGCGCGTGGCGGCCGACGCGACCGCGCGTTCGCTGCGGCGCGCGGTCACCACCGAGCAGCTCGCCGCCACGGAGGCGCTGCCCGCCTCGACCCTCAACCGCGCCTTCCGGCTGGTCTCGCTGCCCGAGGCGGAGGCGCCCGAGGACTTCCTGGCGAAGACGCGGCTCGACCGGCACGGCGATCTGGTCTTCCCGACCCTCAGGACCGCCCCGGCCGGACTCGACCTGTTCACCGACGCGGCGGCGACCGGAACACCACCGGGACGCTTCACCGGATCCTGCACCGGGCCGTGGAGTGCCGTCGGCAACGGATCGGGCGAACCCGCCGGCATCTGGCGGGGCACCTGCTCGGGCACGTGGCGGGTCGGCCCCGACCGTACGGGCACGTGGCAGGGAGTCTTCGAAGGGACCTGGAGCAACAGTCCCGGAACGGACGGCAAGGATCCCACGTGGCTCGCCCTCTTCACCGGCACCTGGGTGGACGGCGAGGAGCACGGCGTGTGGCGCGGCGTGTGCACCGGCACCTGGAGCGACCTGAACAACTCCTCGGACGGCGTGTTCACCGGCACGTGGCGATCCGAGGCGCGCCACGGCACGTTCCGGGGCGTCTGCCCGGGCAGCTGGGACTGGAACACCACGCCGGGCGAGAGCCGCGGCGACTGGTGGTCGGACTTCTACGGCGAGCTCAGGATCACGGGCGACGGCCCCGGCGCCCCGGAGGACCCCTGGGAGCCCGACGCCCTCAAGGGGCTCGTCGACCGCTGGCACGACACCGGCACCCTGCCGCTCGACGTCTTCACCGGCGGCGGGCTGCTCGACCGGCAGCAGGACAGGCTGCCCGCCCCCGCCGTCCTCGGCGCCGGATCCGCCGACCTGAAGGACATGGTCGTCTCGGCACACGACCGGGTCCTGGGGCCGTCGGACGCCCCACCGGTCCCGCACCGCGACACCTTCCCCGCCGGGGCCTCGCAGCACACCATCGTGGCCCTGACCGATCCGTCGGTCACGGTGCCGGCGGTCGTGGCGTCCCGGGTCGATCGGCCCGCGGGCACCGACCCCGAGGCGCCCGTGCAGTGGGCGCCCGTCTTCCACGACGCCATGTGGCCACCGCTGTCCCGGCAGTCCAACGAGTGGCTCTTCGGCGGTCTCGAGCACATCCCCGCCGACTCGGCGGTCCTGGCGCTCACCAACGCCCCCTTCGTGGCCGCCTACATGACCGGCCTCAACCACGAGTTCGCCCGCGAACTGCGCTGGCGCGAGTACCCCACCGACCAACGCGGCACGTACTTCGACACGTTCTGGGGGTACGGGACGGACCTGCCCCCGCTGCACACGTGGAAGCCGGACCTCCCGCTGGGCGCGCACCTGACCGCTCCGCCCGACCGGGTCGTCCTGCTGATCCGCAGCGCGCTGCTGCGCCGCTACCCCGGAGCGATCATCTACGCCGCTCCGCTCAACGGTACGGAGCCCAAGGAAGCCGAGGCCCGGTTCCCCATCTTCCGCGGCGGTCTGGATCCGGACACGGCGATGGTGGGCTTCGCCCTCACGGAGACGGAACTCCACGCGGGGTCCTGGTGCTTCGTGATCGCGGAGCAGCCGACCGAGCCCCGGTTCGGGCTCGACGACCCCGACGACGCGGCACTCGGCGGCTCGCCGCCCGTCGGCGCCTGGGGCGGCCCCTACAACCCGCCGAACACCCCCAGCACCGCGGACGACTGGAACGACCTGAGATGGAGTCACCTGTTCGACTCCAAGGAAGCGTATCTGGGCGCGACGCACGCCCCGGGAACCGTACGGCCCAACGTCTCCTACGGCGGCCTGGTCTGGGGCAGGAGCGCGGCCGGAACCGCGCGCCAGTGCTTCCAGCAGCCCGTCAGGGTCGTCCTGCCCGCCGATCGGCTTCTGGCCCCCTGAGGAGAAAGCACCCGATGAGAGATCTCGGCGCACTGCGCCAGGCCGTGGCCGAGGCCGAGGAGCACCGCTCCCTGCTCGGCCCCGGGGCCACCGACGACGAGCGGAAGGCCGCCCGCGCCCGGCTCGGCGCCGCCCGGCAGTCCGTCGACGAGGAGCTGCGGAGCCTGGCCGACGACGGTTTCGCCCCGCTGCTGCGTCAAGTGGACCCCGAGGTACCGCTGATGCTCCTGCCCGTGCGGCTGGAGACACGGCTGCGCCTGGACGGTCCGGGACCCGACCGGCTGCTCGTGCGGATCTTCCCCGACGACATCCACGTCGAGTCCCACGAGCCGCACCCGACCGACGGGGAGGTCCAGCAGGCACGGCGGTACTGGCGGACCGTGTGGCGGGCGGGCCGCACCGACAACGCCGACGGAGACCGGGAGCGGCTCCTGCTCGCCGCCTGGGGCCAGTTGAGCGGCGCCGTCGGCGCGCGGCGGGCCCGGTGGCTCGTCCGGGTCCTGAAGCCGACGTCGGACACCCGGCCGCCGCTGCCCGTGCCGGACGCCCACGTCGCGGTGCCGGAACCGCAGTGGCCCGACACGCCCGTCCGGGGCCGCGGCTGGAACCGGGCCGCGACCGCGTCGACGCTGCCGGACATGTTCGTCGTACGGGCCTACCAGGGCGACCGCCTCGTCGCCGAGCGGACGGGGCGGGCCGTCCCGGACGTGGTGCAGCTCGGCCCCGACCCGGACGCGGCGCCCGCGCCCGGCGGGCCCCGGATCGACCCGGGGATGCTCTGGCTGACGAAGTACGGGACGGCGGAGGAGAACGGGCTCGCCGTCACCCTGGAACTGCGCCCCGAGAACGGGTACTCCCCGGACCACGAGCCGCTGCTGACCCGCGTCGTCGTGTTCGGCGTGTCGGCCTCGCTCTCCCCCGACGCCGCCGCGTCCCGCGTGTCCGCCCTGCTGGCCGGCCGGGACGGGGACGGCGAGGCCGCGTTCGTGCCGCAGGGCACGCCCACCAACAACCTTCCCGACGCGGGGGCGCCGCCGCCCCCGCCTCCGGACGTCGACCGGGTTCTGGGCACCGTCCCGACCGCAGTCGCCGACCCGTGGGACAACGGCACCCGCACGGCGGCCGCGCTCGGCCTGCCGCCCGGAAGCCTCGACGCGCTTCCCGGTGCCGACGAGCCGGAGCAGGCCGACGCCCGCAATCTGCAGCTCGCCCTGTGGAGCGCCACCGGGGACTTCTTCCTCGACGAACTGATGGAACAGGACAAGGGCGACGCGGAGCTCGACGTCGACCGCGAGTGGCTGCGCGCGCACCACTACGAGAACGTGCGGGCCCGGGGCCCGCTGCCGGTGCTGCGCGCCGGCAGGCAGCCGTACGGGCTGCTGCCCGTCACCGCGACATCGCGGTGGCGACCGGACTCGCCGCAGCACGAGCCGCCGGGGCTCACGGGTCTCCACCGCGTCCTGGGCGTGCTGCGCCCCTTCTGGGAGGTGGGCGTCGGCACGCTCCCCCGGGTCGGCGGACCCGACCAGGCCGGGGAGACCCTCGACCTGCCCAAGCCCGAGCGTGACGTGCTGCGGGCCTTCGGCATGGCACCGGTGTCCGGAACGGTGTCGGTGCGGTCCGTGCAGGGCGGCATGCTCGCCTGCTTCAAGGACCTCGGGATCGGAATCCTCGGCATGGGCTTCGGCGGCGGGGAGGTGTGCCTGCAGGGCACGCCGGAGGACCGGCAGTCCCGGGCCCTGAACGAGGCGCTCGGCATCCGCTACCGGCCCCGCATCACCCATCACGTCAACGGGCGGGCCACCAGGCTCTGGCTGCCGTACGCGCGGCCGCACCTGCCCGAGGGCCAGGACCCGGTGGGCGCGCTCACCGACTTCCTCGACCGCGTCGTCGAACGCTTCGAGGTGCGCAGGCTGATGGTCGGCAAGGAAGAGGCCCGCACGCTCCTGGAGGCCCTGCTGCGGCACGCCGCCAACCTGGAGTACGGGCGCGCCGCCGCCGGGGCGAAGGACCCGCTGGTGTTCCGGCCCCGGCTGCGCTTCGCCGAGGTGCTGCTCAATCCCGACACGGCGGTGCAGACGATCGCTTCGGCCGGACTGAAGGCGAAGACGTTCACCCTGGGCAAGATCATGCAGTCGCCTGCGGGTGCGATCGGCGGGGTCGACGCACAGGACGGCGGCGGCACGGAGGCCGACGGCGGGTCCGCGGCCGACCGGGGTCCGACGGTGTTCCAGGCCATCGTCGACGCCCGGCTGTCCCTGGCCGGGCGGATCTCGGACGCGGCGGCGAACCGCAGGGGCGTCTTCACCCTGCTCGGCACCGAGCGTCCGTGGAGCGTGCGGCTGGCCGAGATGGACGCCGCGCTCCAGTACCTCGCCCGGCGGGTGGGGACGTGGCAGCAGCGCGGGGACGCCTTCGGCCCGGTCGAGCGGCTCCTCGGCGAGTCCCTCGACCTCGTCTCCCACCGGCTCGACGCGTGGATCACCTCTCTCGCCACCGCCCGGCTCCGCGCCCTGAGGGAACGGCGCCCTGCCGGCGTCCAGCTGGGCGCGTACGGATGGGTGGAGAACCTGTCGCGCCATCCGGGGCGGCGCAGCCGGGGGTGGGTGCTCGCGCCCTCGCTCCCCCAGGCGGCGACCGCGGCGATCCTGCACAGCGGCGCCCTCTCGCACCCGAGCGACCCCGGTGCCTTCGCCGTCGACCTGTCCTCGCGCCGGATGCGGGTGGCGATGACCGTCGTCGACGGCATGGCCCAGGGGCAACCCCTCGGCGCGCTGCTCGGCTACCGGCTCGAACGACGGCTCCACGATGAGCGCGAGCTCTCCGGCGGCCCGGAACTGGACCGCTTCATCGCGCCGCTGCGCGAGAAGTGGTCCGTGCAGAGCCCGCAGCATCCGGGCGCGGGGGCACAGGAGTTCATCGGCCCCCACGACGTCACGGACGGGGCGCGGCTCGCGGAGGTGCCCGCACTTCAGGTGATCACGTATCTGAAGGAGAAGGCGGGGTCCACGGGGATGTCCACCGCGGAGCGGACGGCGGTACTGCGTCATCTCGACGCGCTGCGCGACGACCTCGACGCGGTGGCCGACCTCCTCCTCGCCGAGAGCGTCCACCAGCTGGCCCAGGGCAACCACGACCGGGCCGCCGCCACCATGGAGTCGCTCGCGGCGGGCGGGCAGCCGCCGCCGCTGCCCCAGGTGCTCGACACCCCGCGGCGGGGGGTTCCCGTGGGGCACCGCGTCCTCGTCCTCGTGCCGGAGGGGACCGCCCGCGCCGCGGGCTGGGACGGCACACAGCAGACCGCGCGGCCCCGGGCGCAGGCCGAACCGCGGCTCGACGCCTGGGCCGGGCACCAGTTGGGGCCGACCGGCCGGATCCGGTTGCGGGCCGCGTGGGTGCGTCCCGGCCAGGTGGGCGGGTCGGGGACGGCGACCGTCACCGAGCACGCCTGGCCGCTCGCCCGGTACTGCGCCCTGGACGTGGTGGCGCTCGCGTCGGCGGGCCGGCTGCGCGCCGTGCTCGAGCACGAACTGATCGAGGAACGGCCGGCGAGCGTGCCCGCCGACGCCGTGCCGGAGCTGCGTACCGGGCGGGCCGCTTCCTGGCCCCGTACGACCGTGGGCATCGCCCAGGTCGAGGCGGTGGGCGCGGCGGTCGGCAGTGTGCTGTCGGCGGGCCGGGCGGGCACCGCGGCCGATCTGGCCGCGGCCCACAACCCGGCGCAGCCCGTCGCCGATCCCGGGCTGAAGACCCGGGCGGACGCCGCGCGCAACGGCCTGCGGACGGCCCTGGACACCAGGAATCTGGAAGCGCTCGCCGCCTACGGGGTGATCGGCCTGCCGCTGGGCCCCGACACGGAGCTCGCGAACCAGCTGACCGCGGCCCTGGGCAAGGGGCGGGAGCGGCTCGACCGGGCGGACGAGGAGGCCGAGCGGACGGATCCGGGGGCCGACGCGGCGGTCCTGGAGGCGGTGTTCGGTCCCGGCTTCCGTGCCGTGGGTCTGGTGGAGGCCGCCGACGCGGACCAGCTGGACGCCTCCTTCGGCGCCGGTCTCGACCGCGGCGGCGACGCACGGCTCGTCCCGGGCGACTGGGTCGAGCAGATGGGCGCGGTCCGACCCGGCACGGGCGCCCTGGCGGACCTGCTGCTGCACACGCAGGCCGCCGGGACGGGGGCCGGCCAGTCCCTGCGGATCGGCCAGACGCCGTTCGCGGCGGGCGACCGCTGGGTCGGGGCCCACAGGAAGCCCGAGGACGAGGAGAAGCCGGCGACGGGTCTGGTGGTGCACGGCCCGGGCGGACCGCTGGGGACGCGGCGGGCGGCGGTCCTCGTGGTCGACGCGTGGTCGGAGCTGATCCCCGCCCAACGGCACACGGCGGGCGCCACGTTCCACTACGACGCTCCAGGGGCGCGCGCTCCTCAGGCCGTGCTGCTCGCCGTGCCGCCGGTGGCGGGAGCGCCCTGGACGCCGGACGTCCTGGCCGCGACGGTGCAGGAGGCACTCGACCTGGCCAAGCTGCGGCTCGTCGACCTCGACGCGCTGGGCTGGCTGGGCCGCTACCTGCCCGCCGCCTACCTTCCCGACACGGCACTGGGCACGGCTCCCTCCGTGAACCTGAAGTCGCTCATGAAGCGGGCGGAGCTGGGGGACATCGTGAAGCTGCTGACCGACAAGGAGTCCTGACGGTGTTCGATGTCATGCAGTTCGGCCAGTTCCACCGCGTGGAGCCGGTGGTCAGGCCGAGCGGTACGGGCGGCCGGCTGGACGACGCGCTCGCGGCGCGGGTCGCCGACCCGCTGTTCCTCCTGGCCCGTCAGTGGCAGGTCGCCGAGTTCGCGGGCGAGGACGGCGGCTCGCCCGTGTGGTCCACCCTCGACACCGAGAGCACGCCGCTGGGCTCCTTCCTGCCGTCGGGCGGTGGCGCACCCGTCCCCCTGTCGCAGGGTGTGCCGGTGGAGTACCTGGCGGAGGCCGGTGCGGCGGGCGCGACGGCGGCGCCGCTGACGCTGCGCGCCGCTGCCCGGGCGGGCGAGCGGTTCCTCGCCACTCTCCGTACCGTCGATCTGCCGTCCTCGGCCGTGGAGGACATCGACGCCGCGGTGCTCGCGAAGGTGCCGTTGGAGGTGCCGGATCAGGATCGGGATCCGCTGCGGCGCGACCCGGCCGGGCGCGCCCTGCGCGAGGTGCTCGCCGGCCGGGTCCCCGACGGGGCCGCGCTCGCCGGTGAGCTGGCCGGCGGTTGGCGGCCGCCGGGGCTGCCCCAGGCCCACCGCACGGCCTTCGACGATGCGGCGCGCCTCTGGCTCGACTGGTTCGCGGAGCGGCACCGCCCGCCCGCGCCGTCGAGCTGGACCCGGGAGCGCCTGGAGCACCGCTTCGCGGTCACCGCCGCGCCGGGCGGCCGGACGGTGAAGCTGACCGCGCCCGAGTACACCGGCGGCACCGCCGACGCGTACCACTTCGACCTCGACACCGGTGGCGTCGCGCTGCCCGCGGCCGGCGGCGGCACGCGGCTGGAGGGGCTGCCCACCCGGGTCACGTACCCCGGCATGCCGGCCGAGCGCTGGTGGGAGTTCGAGGACACGACGGTCAACCTGCCCGACGTCGGCGCGGGCGTGCCGGACCTGGCCCGGCTCCTCGTGGTCGAGTTCGCGAACATCTACGGGAACGACCACTGGATCATCCCCGTCGACCTCGCCACGGGAGCCCTGCACCGGATCGCCTCGCTCACGGTCGTCGACACGTTCGAGGAGACGACGGTGATCGAGCCCGCGGACGACGGCCACTGGTCGGTGTTCCGGCTGACGGACACCGCCACCGGCCTCCCGGCACCGCCTCTGCTGCCCCTGCTGCCGACCGCCGCGGCCCGCCTCGAAGGCGCTCCCGTCGAGGAGGTCCTGTTCGCCCGGGACGAGATGGCCAACCTGGGCTTCGCCATCGAGCGCGTCGTGCAGAGCGCGACCGGCAGACCGCGGGTCCGGTCCGACGAACCGCCCGACGACGGACCGGAGCAGCTCCCGCCGGCCGACCCCGCGGCGCTGACCTACCGGCTCCTGACCGAGGTCCCCGCGCACTGGATCCCCCTGGTGCCGGTTCCGTTGAAGCCCGGTTCGGCTGCGATCTGCCTGCGCCGGGGCCAGATCCCGCGGTTCGACGCGGAGGGCGTCAGGCTGCCGCAGGTCAAGGCGGCCGGGCAGGTCCTCGAACCCGAGGCGAAGCGGGTGTTCTTCCGCGAGGAGGAGGTGCCGCGCGCGGGAGTGACCGTCAGCCGGGTGCCGGTCGTGGCGCGCGGCGAGGACGGCCGGGTCTACGCCTGGGTGGGCCGCCGCGTCCGGGCCGGGCGCGGTGAGGCCTCGAGCGCCCTCGCGTTCGACGGGGTCGTACCGCCGAGGGGGGCGCGATGAGCACGGAGCACGGGACGCCCGGGCAGGACGGCACGGGCGCCGTCGGCGGCACGCCGACCGACGAGGGCACGCCGGGCCTCCGGCGCCCGCCGGCATCCGAAAGCACCACCCTGGTCCGCGAGGCCGTGATCAGCGCGGCGGGCGAAGTGGACGCGGGCGGCGCGTCGTTGATGGTCCTCGACCTGACCTCCGACGACGCGGAGATCGTCGGGGCGGACTACCTCGGGAACGCCTACCGCTGGGACCGCGTCCTCGGCCATCGCCTGTCCGGTCCGACGAAGGTCCACCCACGGACCATCTGGGCGATGGCGCTCTCCTCCGACGACGCCGAGATCCTCATCGGCGACGGCGACGGAGTGGTGCGCCGCTGGGACCGGGTGGCCGGCACTCCCGTCGGCGAACCCCTCGTCGGCCACCGAAGCCGGATCCGGGGACTCGCCGTCACCCGCGACGGGCGGGAGGTCGTCTCCGCCTCCCAGGACGGCACGGTGCGCCGCTGGGACCGCACGACGGGATCGCCGCTCGGCCTGCCGCTGCCGGGGCACGAGGGGACCGTACGGGCGGTCGCCCTCACCGCGGACGGGGAGGGGATCGTCACGGCCGGGCAGGACGGCACCGTACGACGGTGGAAGCGGACGGCCGGCACCCAGACCGGCGATCCGCTCGTCGGCCACAGCGGCCCCGTGCAGGCGATCACGGCCGCCCCGGGCGGACGGGACTTCGCCTCCGGCGGGCAGGACGGCCGGGTGCGTCGCTGGGACTTCGACTCGGGACGGCCGCTCGGACCCCCGCTCGACACCGGCTCGCCCGTGTGGTCGCTGCTGCTGACGACGGACGGCGAGCTCGCGGCCGGATGCGCCGACGGCACCCTGCACCGCTGGGACCGCGGCGGTCAGCGCATCGGTACGCCCTTCCCCGCCCACAGCTGGTGCGTGGTGTCCTTCGCCGCCACGCGGGACGAGTCGGAACTCGTGACCTGCGGGTGGGACAACAGGATCCTTCGGTGGGAACGCCGCACCGGGGAGCCCACGCGGTCGGCCAGGAAGGAGACCCGGATCGACCTCGTCCCCCGACTGGAGATCACCGGCACCACGCCGTTCTGAGCTCCCTCCCCCGCACCCTCGAACGATCGGGAGAGCCGATGCCGGCCATCACCATCGACACCTCACAGCTGACGTTTCCCCGTGTCTCGGTCGTCGACGCCGCGGACGAGACCGGATGCGCGGCGGGTTCCGAGTACGGCGCCCGCCCCGGAACCCGGTTCCTCGACGGCGCGGCCGATCCACCGCCCGAGGTCACGCTCCCGCCCCGCGCGGGGTACCGCCTCCGTCTGGGCGACTCCCTCACGGCCGCCGTCGCCTTCGACGTCCGCGAGGACGGCGCGCTCGACTTCGGGCCGGAGTGCGACGCCTTCCTCGAAGGCCGCGGAACCCGACGGCTGACCGTGCGCGGCCTGCCCGTCACCGTCGACGCCCGGGACCTGGACCATCCGGTCGTCCCCGACCTGCCGGACGCGACTCCCCTGGAGGCGGACCGGGTCCACGAGCTGAACCTGCTGCCCGCGTACGGTTACCGGCTGCGGGTCGCGGCCGGCACCGCCGAGGGCGCCGTCGAGTTCGCCGTCACGCGGGACGGGCAGGTCGTGCCGGCACCGGAGGCGACCGGGATCGCCGACACCGACGGACACCGGCTGAGGATCCACGGGCGCACGATCACCGTCGACGGCCGCTCCCTCTCCCACGACCTGCTCCCGGTCGGCGCGCCCTTGACGGGCACGGGCTTCCTGACCCGCGGGACGACGCACCGGCTCACGCTGCTGCCGGCCTCCGGGTACCTGCTCCAGGCGGGTCCCGGGGTGACCGCCGACCTCGCGTACTCCGTCCGTCCCGACGGCACCGTGGACTACGAGGAGTCCTGCGAGGCATTCCTTTCGGGACGGGGCACGGACACCCTGGTCGTCGGTGGGTTTCCGGTGGTCCTCTCGGCGGCCCGTGCGGACAGCGACCTCCTGGGCGTCACGGCCCTCGACGCCCTGCCGCAGGCTCCCCGTGAGCTGACGGCGGTCCTCGCTCCGGCGGCCGGGTACCTCGTCCGCACCGCGCACGGCCTGTGCAGCGCCTTCGGGATCACCCGCGACGGCTCCTTCGCCATCGATCCGGCGGCCTCCCGCTCGCTCGCGCCCAGGCCCGCCCTCACCACCGAAGCGGGCGAGTCGGGCGGCAAGCCTCTGACGGCCCTGACGGTGCGGGTCGCTCCGACCGTCCCCGGCGGCCGCCCGCCCCGGGGCCGGGTCACCTTCAGCGCCGGCGACCGGGTCCTCGCGACGGTCCTCCTCGACGAAGTGGGGCTCGCGACGCTCCGGTCCGGCGCACTGCCCCCAGGAGAAGCGCTGATCGTCGTCGCGTACGAAGGGGACGACGACCACCGACCGTACGAGACGACCGTTCCGTACCGGCCTCACGAAAGCTCGGGCGGCGGCTCGGGGTGGGGGACGGGAGGCTCGTCGGAGACGACCCGCTTGCCGTCCAGCGTGTAGTCGCGGCGCCGGCGCCGTTGGCGTCGAGACAGGTCGCGGGGTACGCCCAGGCCCAGTCGGGGCTCCTGATGTCCGACTCCGCCACGACCGCCGAGGTGGCCCATGGTGTCCCTCCTCGCTCGCGGCGGGCCGGTGCGTCGTTGCCGGGGGGAGTCAGCGTTTGCGTACGTGGAGGACGTGGGCGTCGAGGGGAAGGGGGCGGTGGCCGACGAGTTCGAGGCCGGCGGTGTCGAGGAGGCGGGCGTAGGCGTCGGCGCGGCGCTCGCGGCCGCCGGTGTTGCACAGCATGTGGAGGTCCCAGGCGGTGGCCAGGGACGGGGTGGGGCCGGTGGGCAGCAGGCGTTCGACGACGAGGAGGTCGGCGTGGGACGGCATCGCCCGCGCGAGGTGGCGCAGGATGTCGCGGCAGCGGGCGTCGTCCCAGTCGTGGAGGACGCGGGAGAGGAGGTAGACGTCGCCGGCGGGCGGTACGTCGGCGAAGTTGCCGACGCGGTAGGCGCATCGGTCGCCGACGCCGGTGGCGGTGAGGCGGTCGCGCGCGGCGGCCACGACGTGCGGTCGTTCGAGGAGGATGCCGCGCAGGGAGGGGTGGGCGGCCAGGATCCGGCCGAGGAGTTCGCCGGTGCCGCCGGCGACGTCGATCACCGTACGGGGGGTGGGGGCGGCGGCGGCCGCCGTGAGGACGGGGTGGGAGGGGAGCGGGTCGAACATGCGCGAGCCGGCCGCCATGGAGCGGTCGAACGTCGCGGCGAGGTGGGGGTCGTGGGCGAAGTGGTCGAAGTGGTTCTCTCCGTAGAGGTGCTCGAAGCCCGGTTCGCCGGTGCGTACGGAGTGGGCCAGGTGCGCGAAGGACTGGTAGAAGGGGCCGCCGTACATCTGCGCCAGGGGGCGCATCGAGCCGGTGGCGTCCTCGCGCAGCAGCAGGCCGGTGGCGGTGAGGCGGAAGCCGTCCCGGTCCTCGGTGACCACGCCCAGCATGGCGAGGTAGCGCAGCAGCGTCTCCAGCGCGTCGGGGTGCGCGCCGACCTCGTGCGCCAGTCGCGCGGCGGTGCGGGGCGCGTGCGGGCCGAGGGCCTCGGGCAGGCGCAACTCGGCGCAGGTGGCGAGGGCTTGGGTGGTCCAGGCTCCGGTCAGCAGGCGCAGGAGCGTCTCCGCCGCGTGGGAGTCCGAGCCGCTGCCGGGTGAGCGGAGCGCGTCGGGTCCGTGGTCTGCGGGACGCCGCTCCGCCAGGTGTTCGGCGGGGCGTCCTTCCGCCAGGTGCTCGGCGGGGTGCCGTTCCGCCAGGTGCTCGGCGAGCAGGTCGCGGTGGTCGCCGGTCGCGTACAGCTCCATGCGCCGGTAGGGGGTCTTCGTCTCGGTGGGGGTGGCGAAGTAGAACACGGTGCCGTCCTCGTGCGGGTTGTACCCGCCTCCGTCGGCGACGGCGCCGTGCCGGGCGAGGCTCGCGCGGAGGCCGCGCAGGACCAGGGGGTCGGGCCGGTCCACGTCGAAGGCCAGGTGGGCCTCGTGGTCGTGGTCGCGCTCGTGCGCGGCGAGCGGGGACAGGGCGGAGCCGGGCGGCGTGGCGAGGGCGAAGACCTCGACGGCGCGGCGTTCGCCGGAGGGGCCGTGCACGGCGGGCCGGAGAATCCTTACGTCAAGATCGGTGGCGTCGTGTCCGTGGCGGGCGGCGAGCCGGTCGCGCACGACGACGCTCGGCCGGGATCCGGCGTCGTCGGGGAGGCCGCAGGCGGCGAGTCCGGCACGGAGTCCCGCGTGGTCGGCGGGGAAGACCAGGAGTGCGGCGTGGGCGAAGCAGCACCGGTCCGCCACGGCGCGCAGTTCGGGACCATCGAGGCCGGGCAGGACGCGGGAGAGGAGGACGGAGGTCTCCTGTTCCCGGACGAACTCGGCGGTCGCGCGCAGGCGCCGGACGTCTTCGGGTGCGAGGCCGGTCGCCAGGGCAGGGGTGGTCATCAGCGGGCATCCTCGGGAGAAGGGCGGAGTGAGCGGGCCCCGGCCGACGGGCCGGGACCTCGGAATGCGGTGGGACGGTGGGGCGTTGGGGCGGCAGGGCGGCAGCCGTCAGATGCCGACGTACTGCTCGGCGAACCAGTCCTGGTGGGTACGGGACGTCCGCAGCGACTGCATGCGGGCCCGGCGCATGCCTTCCTGGAACGGCGGTGCGCCGTGGAGGAGGCCGATCATCCAGTGCGAGAACTCCTGCGCACGCCAGATGTGCGTCAGGCACCGGTCCGAGTAGCGGGCGAGCGGTTCGGGGTCGCCGCAGTGGAGGTCGTCGGCGAGGGCCCCGGCGAGGAGTTCGGCCTCCAGGACGGCGAGGTTGGCGCCCTTCGCGGCGGAGGGGCTGACGAGGCCGGCGGCGTCGCCGGCCAGGAGGAGGGAACCGTACCGGAGCGTGTCGAGCACGTCGGACTCGAGGTCGACGACGGCCCGCTGGAGGATCGGCCCGCGCCGCAGGGGGCCGTGGTCGGCGCTCCGCATCCGCAGGTCGAGTTCGTCCCAGATCCGCTCGTCGCTCAGGTCCTCGGCGGGGGTGCCGCGCTCGCACTGGAGGTAGTAGCGGGTGATGTCGGCGGACCGGGCCATGTGCCCGGCGAAGCCGCGTGGGTGTGTCGCGTACCCGACGGCGTCGAGGCTGGGCGGCGCCTCGGCGAGGAGCCCGAGCCAGGAGACCCCGTGGTCGCGGTGGTGCCGTACGGCCCGGTCCGGCAGCGACCCGCGGCCCGCCCCGTGGCGGCCGTCGCAGGCGGCGACGTACCTGGCGTGCCACCGTACGGTCCGCCCGTCCGGTTCCCTGGCGGCCACCCACGGCCGGTCGCCGTCCGCGTCGCCGACCTCCACGGCCTCGGTGTCGAAGCGGATCCGGCCGCCGGCGTCGAGGTACGCGGCGAGGAGGTCGGCCACCAGCTCGTGCTGGGGGTAGACGGTGTGGGGGTCGCCGTTGCCGAGCTGCCGGTAGTCCAGCCGGAAGGTCCCGTCCTCGGTGCGGAACTCGCAGACGCCGTGTTCGCGTCCCCGCCGCTTCAGGCCCTCGTCGAGGCCGTGGCGCCGCAGCACGCGCACGGTGTGGGCGGCGAGGAACCCGGCGCGGGCCCGGTTCAGGACGTGGTCGCGTCCGGTGCGTTCGAGGACGACGCAGTCGATGCCGCTCCGCAGTAAGAGGTTGCCGAGCACGAGCCCGGCGGGGCCGGCTCCGAGGATGACGATGTCGGCCGATTCCCGGCCGTTGCCACTATGTTGACCGTCTGTCACGAAAGTGGATCTTAAGCACGGGGAAGTACGTCACTCGTCAAACATCACCCGAATGCCACATTCCATGAGAAAAGGATTCTCCTTGCCCCCGCACGGCACTCGGGCCCCGCCGTCACGGCGGGGCCCGAGGAGATCATCGGATCAAGTGGTTCCGGCACGTCCTCAGGAGACGTTGACCCCGGTCCAGGCCGCCGCCACGGTGGCGTACTCGGGGCTGGTGGCGCCGTAGAGGTCCTTCGCCGCGTTCAGGGTCGCGACACGCGCGCCCTTGTAGTCCGTGGTGGAGGTCATGTAGACGGTCAGCGCCCGGTACCAGATGGCGGCGGCCTTCTGGTTGCCGATGCCGGTGACGGTGGAGCCGTTGTACGTGGGGCTGTTGTAGGTGACGCCGTTGATCGTCTTGCTGCCGCTGCCCTCGCTCGCGAGGTAGAACCAGTGGTTGCCGACGCCCGAGGAGTTGTGCACGTCGAGCCGGCCGACGGACTTCGACCAGTAGTCGGCGGAGCGGCCGTCGAGGGACGGCTTGTCCATGCGGCGCAGCCACGGCGGGGTGGACTGGTCGCTGAAGAGGTAGTCGGGCTTGTCGACGGAGTTGTTGGCGTACCACTCCACCATGGTTCCGAAGATGTCGCTGGTGGCCTCGTTCAGGCCGCCGGACTCACCGCTGTAGCGCAGGTTGGCGGTGGCGGAGGTGACGCCGTGGGTCATCTCGTGGCCCATGGTGTCGAGGTCGACCTGCTCGGGGTCGACCGTGCCGTTGCCGTCGCCGGTCATCATGCAGAAGCACGAGTCCGACCACTGGGCGTTGTCCCAGTTGGTGCCCACGTGGACGAAGACGGTGGCGCCGCGGCCGTCGTTCTTGATGCCGTTCCGGTTGAACGTGCTCTTGTAGTAGTCGTACGTCTTCGCGGTGTTGGCGTGCGCGTCGACGGCGGCGGTGGAGCGGTCCGTGGAGAACTTGCGGCCGTCGCCCCACACGTTGTCGGCGTCGGTGAACAGGGTGCCGGAGGAGCTGTTCAGGGACGAGGACGAGACGTTGTGCGCGTCCTTGGTGACGTGGCCGCGGAGCGGGTCGATCAGGGCGAAGGTGCCGTTGGCCTGCTGCGTGGTGTCGATGGTGACGTCACCGGTGTACTCGGAGTGGCCGGTGCCGGCCGCCTCGCGCTCGGTGTCGTAGCTCTCGATCGCGGCGCCGGTGGTGGCGTCGGTGACGAAGACCTCGCCGTGCGGCTGGCCCTTGTCGCCCAGGCCCTGCACGGTGGTGCGCCAGGCGAGACGGGCGGTGCCGTCGGCGGCCCACACGATCAGCTCGGGCGTGGACCGGGCGTCGCGGACCAGTCCGTTCGAGCGCTTCAGTGCGCCGGCGGCGGTGCCCTTGGCGTCGACGCCGGGCGTGACGGACGCGAGCGCCACCTTGTGCGCCTTGGCGTGGGTCGACCCCTTGAGCGAACCGTCGGCCTTCTGGTGGACGACGAAGTCGCCGCCGACGACGGGGAGGCCGCGGTAGGTCCGCTCGAAGCGGACGTGCTGGGTGCCGTCGGCGTCGATCACGACGTCCTTGACCTGGAGCGCCTGGCCGGCCCCGAAGCCGAAGGTGTCGGCGTGCCGGGAGACGTTCGCCTCGGCCCGGGATATCGCCGCGTCGCGGACGGACGAGCCGTTCGGCGCCGCGTCGGACTGCGAGTACGCCGGTACGGCCAGGGCACCCGAGGTGACGACGGCGGCGGCGACCATCGTGGAGAGGGCAAGGAGGGGACGGGGCATGACGGGGTGTTCCTTCGCTCGTCGTGGGGGGTGACGACGTCCTGGGACGTTGACGCGAAGTGTTCACCAGGTGACATGTGCCTGACGTGATCCCATGTGGGATACAACCCGGGGGTTATACGGTGCCGGGACCCGCCACCCCGTTGTGGGCAATCGTTCCGCTGGGGCGGTGCCCACTCTCTCCGGTCCCGCCACCCCTCGTTGTGGGCACTCGTTCCGCTGGGGCAGGCCCACCCTCGCGCCCGGCCCACCCCGTTGTGGGCAATCGTTCCGCTGGGGCGGAACGGGTGGGCACAACGGACGGCGCCCCCTGCCGGGCCTAGGCTTCCGCGCCTGAACCCGCACCACAGGTACGACTCACTACCGGTGCGGGTCCAGGCACAAGGGGCGGAGGCGCCGCCGAGGGCGCCGTCCCGTGTGCCCACCCGTCCCGCCCCAGCAGGACGATTGCCCACACGGACGGTGGGCCGGGGCGGCGGCCAGCGCGGGCGCAGCCCACACAGGGTGGCGGGGGTCCAGGGCGCGGGCCCGCACGGTGGGTCGAGGCGCGGGCCCACACGGGGGTGGGCGGCGGCGGGGGCAGCCCGCACGGGCGGTGGGCGACGGGTGGCGGCGGGTCAGCCGGGGGTGTCCAGGGCGAAGTCCTTGCCGCCGGCGTCCCACCAGGAGAGGTAGTGGGGTCGCCGGCGGACGAGGTCCAGGTAGGCGTCGAGGAGGCGCTCGCCCACCGCGTCGGCGAGTTCCGGGGGCACCGACTCGGTGTTCCAGGCCAGTTGCAGGCGGCGGTGGAAGGGGACGTCGACGAGGGGACGCTGGACGGTGCCGTGGGCGGGGACGTCGGCGCTGGGCCAGACGCCGCAGACGGCGCGGCGGCCGGCGACGAGGATCTGGGCAACGGAGAGGTCGGGGGTCACGTGGGCGATGCGGGGGCTGAATCCGGCGGATTGGCAGGTGAGGTGGAGGTAGGCGTGGACTCCGCTCTCGTCGGCCTCCGGCATGACCCATTCCTCCTCGCTCAGGTCCCGGAGGCGGACGCTGTCCCGGCGGGCCAGGGGATGGTCCTCGGCGAGGAGGACGAAGACCGGCTCGCGCAGCAGGGTGCGGGTGACCACCGACTCGCCGACCGGCAGGGGGAAGCCCGGGAACTCGCCGAAGACCCCTATGTCGCATTTCGACAGGCTCAGCGCCTTCACGAGGGCGTGCACGGAACGACGGGCGTCGATGGTGAGCCGACTCTCCGGCACGAGTTCGAAGAGGGCGGAGATCAGCAGGGACACGAGGGGTCCGGCGGTTCCGCCCGCCCGCAGGGGCGCGACCGTGCCCTTGTCCGTCTCGGCGGCCGATCGCGCGTGCTCGCGCAGCCGGTCGAAGCCGACCACCAGGTCGCGTGCGCAGCGCAGCACGTACTGGCCGTTCTCGTTCGGTTTGACGCCTTCGGCGCTGCGGATGAAGAGCGGGCCGCCCAGCTCGTGTTCGATCCGTTTCAGCTGGGCGCTCGTGGCGGGCTGGGAGAGTTGCAGGCGTGCGGCGGCTTTGCGGATGCTGCCGGCCTCGGCGACGGTGAGCAGGACACGGAGGTGCCGGAACTCGAGGTGCATGTGAACATTCCCCGCTCAGGGCGGAGGGCCCCTGTGCACCCCCCGTGACCAGCAGTGGCAACTGCCCGGGGGCATGGTCACCAAGATTCCGACGGCGCCGCCCGGGCGGCAACCACGGGAGGGCAAAATCTACGTGCGCATGCCACGGCTTTGCATCGGCATCGCGTGACCGCCGACGACTTCCCCGGGCGGAACCGGTCGACGGCGCCCGAAGGCCCGGGACGCGTCCGGCGCACGCCGGGGGCGTGCCGGCTCAGAAGGGACGCGCCGCCCGGACGCCGCCCTCTGGAGAGTGACTCCACCAGACGCGCCCGCATGCCGAGACGGACGAAGGGCACCTTCGTGGACGAAACGGAGGACACCCATGGCTGATCCCTTGACCGATGCCCAGCAGGAAGTACAGAAGTACCGGGACCTGCTGCAGAACGACCCGCAGAGCCCGGAGCGGAACAACTGGCGCAGCGCACTGGCCTCGGCGCTGTGCGGCAAACTGGCGCCGCCGCTCGCGCCGCTGCGGCCCGACGAGGCCGCGGCCGCCGCCCGTGAGGGCATCGGCATCACCCGGGAGCTGCTGGCGGAAGGGGCCTTCCCGCAGTCGCGCCAGGCGTTCGCCCGGCAGATCGCGGTGGCCGCCGGCTACCTCCCGGCCGCCGAGGCGGTGACCGCCACCGAGTCGGCGGTGGTCGTCTACCGGGAGCTGTCGGCGGCGCGGCCGGACGACCTGGAGCAGCTTGCCTGGCTCCCCTGGGTGCTCGCGGGCATGCTGGCCCCGCGCCAGGCGGCGGCGCAGCAGGCCGACGGGGCGGCGGCGTCCGCGCGCGAGGCGGTGCAGCTCACCCAGCGGATCCTCGCGGTGCCCCCGCTGCCGCCGAACGCCGCCGGGCACGCCCAGCTGATCGGCGACGTCGCCCGGTACCTGCCGCCCGGTGAGGCCGTCGATGCCACCGAGGTGGCGATCTCCGTGTACCGGAGGCTGGCGGCGGCCGAGCCCGGGAACCCGCGGCTGCGCGACCAGGTGGCGGAGTCGCTGTCCGGCCGGCTCGCCCCGCGTCAGGCGGCGGCGGGACGGCACATCGGGGCCGAGGCGTCCGCGCGCGAGTCCATCCAGATCACCAAGGACGTCATCCAGGAGCCCTTCGCCGCGGGGAACCTCCAGGGTTACGGCCGACGGATCCTGATGGTGGCCCAGTACCTTCCCGTCGAGGAGATGCTCCGCGAGACCGAGTTCGCCGTCGGCCTCTATCGCCGCGCCGCCCACCAGGACCCGCACAACGAGGGCGCCACGGACGCTCTGGTGTGGGCGATGGGCATCTGGGCCGACCGGCTGGACCGGGCCGGACGGCACAAGGCCGCGAAGGCCGTACGGGACGACGCCGACAAGGTCTCCCGCTACGGCGAGCACAGCCTGGCCGGCGAGGACGTCCGGTTCCTGCCGCGCACCCCGGTCTCCGTCGTCTCCCGCCACGCGGGGCAGCTCGACGTGTTCGCGGTGGGCGAGGACGGCCGGGTGCGGAGCCAGTGGTGGAACCACATGTGGCACGAGTACATCTCCCTGGGCACGCAGGTCTTCCCGGACGGCACCGCGGTGTCGGCCGTCACCCGGTCCACCGACTATCTGGACGTCTTCGCCGTGGACGGCGACGGGGTGCTCCGCACCGCCTGGTGGAACGCGGACGACGACTGGGACACACGGTGGCTCCCCGTCGCGGGCGGCAAGGTCTTCCCCGCGCTGACCCCGGTGACCACGCTCAGCCGCAACTCCGACCTCATGGACGTCTGGCTGGTGGACGGCGACGGCACGCTCAACGGCGTGTGGTGGAACGGGCAGTGGAAGGACTGGTACACCCTGCCCGGTCCGAAGTTCCCGCACCGCGCCCCCATCACGTCGGTCAGCCGCAACGACGACACCATGGAGGTCTGGGGCGTCGACGAGCACGGCGCCGTGTGGGGCATCGGCTGGAACGGCGCCTGGGACCCCAGCAACTGGACCAGGATCGGCACCAAGACGTTCCCGCCCGGCACCCGGATCGCCGCCGCCTCGCGCGACAGCGACAAGATGGAGATCTGGGCCGTCGACGAGCGCGGCGAGGTCTGGGGCGCCTGGTGGGACCGGGGCTGGCACGACTGGTACACGATCCCCGGCATGACCTTCCCCCCGGGCACCCCGCTCACCGGGACCAGCCGCCGGGACGGCTCCCACCTGGAGCTGTTCGGGGTCGGGGGCGACGGCCGCGTGTACTCGGCGTACTTCGACGGCGACAACTGGAACCATCCCGGCGAGGACGGTCAGCCGAAGTACTGGTTCCCCAGGGGGAAGGAGAAGGACAGGCTTCCGACGCTCACCCCGCTCGCGGTGCAGATGCGCGTCTTTCCCCCGCCTTTCGACCTGTTCATGATCGACGTCTTCGGGGTCGGTGCCGACGCGGGCATCCACGGCTTCAGGTTCGCCAAGGAGTGGCAGCCCTGGTACCGGCTCCCCGTCCCCGTCATCAAGCTCCAGAAGCCCATCGAGAGCGGCGGGCTCGCGGCGCTCGGCGGCTGGGCCGGGGTGAACATCTGCGTCGACGGAAGCGTGCAGTGGTACGGCCACGCCCACGACAGCGGCGCGGACGGCTACGACTTCGGCGTCGCCTTCTACGTGCGCAGCGACAAGCGCATGCTCGCCCTGTCGCACAACGGCAGCGTGTCGGCGGGCAGCCGGGACCACGACTGGGAGGAGATCCATCCGCCGACCGGGGTGGTCACGGGGATCCTGTCCGACCTCCTCGGCGCCGAAGCCTCCATGAACATGCAGTACACCAGTCACATCGGGCAGACCCTGGAGGGCGTGGTCTCCCTCGGGCTCAAGTGGCTGGTGGGGTCCCTGATCGGTGACGTGGCCGGTGGGCTCGCGATCTTCATCGGGGTCGAGCTCGGCTCGCTCATCGCCACCGGGGAGTTCGGCGCCGGCGCGGTGATCGTGGAGAACGTCCTGTGGATGGCCGGGCCGGGGAACACCCTGCTCGCCATCGCCGCCCACGCCATCACCGAACTCGCCTACGACGAGAAGGAGATCCCCAGGGAGGCGTACGACCTCATCAACGAGCACGTCTTCGGCCGCACCCTTCCCGCGCACGGGGACCTCCGCATCACCAACGTCGCCGCGGTCGGCGGGAGCGGCGGGACGGCGGCCTTCACGATGTCGTCGCCCGTCGGCGACAAGATCCGCCTCAACATGGGCCCGGCCGGCTTCGCCGACCCCGTCGGCTACGACACCGGCGAGGTGGGGCAGACCAAGCTCCCGATCATCCCGTACGAGACCCTCGTCCACGAGCTCACCCACGCGTGGCAGATCAAGTGGACGGGCTTCGCCCCCTCCTGGTTCGCCGACGCCGTGTCCGCCACGGTCGAGGGAAGCGGTTCGTACCAGTACGGTCCGGCCGGCCCGGAGTTCGCCGGCGGCTTCACCATCGAGGGCCAGGCCCAGATCGTCTCCGACTGGTTCAACAAGTACGCCCGCAACAAGACCGATCCGAAGGCGGGCTTCGCGCAGCTGGAGGGCAACAAGGCGCTGACCGACCCGTACTTCCGGTACATCCAGGACAACATCCGCCTCGGGAACTACTGAGACGGGGGGCCGGGGCGCTCGGACCCCGGCCCCGGCCGCCCGGGACCGCCGGGACCGCCCTGGGTCAGTGCCGCAGCAGGGCGCAGACGAAGTCCTCCTGGACGGCGCGGAGCTTGGCCAGGAGGTCCGGCTTGACGGTCTTGCTGGTCTGGGTGGTGATCGAGAAGGTGAGGGAGCGCGTGCCGTCGGCCGTGCCGGCCGCGAACTGGGTGTAGCCCGGGGTGTTGCCGGTGTGGCCGAAGACGGTGCCGCACCGCGTCTTGTAGCGGAAGATCGCGAGTCCGGCGGAGTTGGCGCCGGGCCCGGCGGGCTCCGAGGCTGCGCCGGGGATGAAGGTGCGCTGTGCGCGGCGGGTCTTCTCGGAGAGGTAGTCGTGCCCGCCGGCCCAGGCGCGGACGAAGGCGTTGAGGTCCTTCGGGGTGGAGACGACGCCGCCGGAGGCCCAGATGCCCGACGCGCCGATGAGCTCGCTGATGTCCACCGGCGGCTCGGGCGGGATCACCTCGTAGCCGTGGAGGTACGGCCTCGGCAGGCGGTAGCCCTGCGGCAGGCTGGTCTGCCGCAGGTCGAGGGGCCGGTACACGAGGCGGTCGAGCAGTCGCTCGTACGGCCGTCCCGTGGCGGCCTCGGCCATCAGCGCGACGGCGATGTTGTCGGAGTTCGAGTACGCGTACTGCGATCCCGGAGGGAACTCCAGGTCCTTGTCGGCGACGAAGTCGAGCAGTCGGCGGGAGTCGAAGTGGTGCCGGGGGTCCTGCCGCAGGATGTCGATGAAGGCCGGCGCCTTCGAGTAGTCGGGCAGCCCGCTGGTGTGGTTGAGGAGCTGGCGGAGCGTCACCCGGTGCCAGGCGGTGGGCAGCGACGGCAGGCGTTCGCCGATGGTGTCGTCGAGGTCCAGCCGGTGCCGGTCCACCAGGCGCAGGGCGACCGCGCCGCTGAACGCCTTGGCGACGCTCGCGATCCGCATGTGGTCGGTCGCGTGGGGCGGGCGGCCGGTGCTCGTGTCGGAGACGCCGGCCCGGTAGACCTTCGTACGGTCGCCCTGCCGCAGGAGCACGATCACCCCGGGCGGCCCTCCGGCCGTGCGGACGAGGTCGTCCAGCTGCTTCTGGAGGGCCTTGTCCGGGGGCTTCGGCGTGGCCGCCGCCTGTGCGGGCTGGACGAGGGCGGCGAGCGCCGCGGACGCGGCCAGGCCCGCGACGGGCAGGCGCAGACGTGCGCGCGAGCGGGAGCGGGCTGCGGGGCGTGCCGGCACGGGAACTCCTTCGGGGGGACGCCGGGCGGACGCCCGGTCGGGAGGGTCCGCCTCAGCATCGGACGCGCCGTCGGAGGCCGCCCGTCCCGATGCTCCATCCGGCCCAGGAGCGCGTGCCCCGGCTCCCGGCGCGCGGCGGACGCGAGGGGGTGCGGTGCTCCGGCGGGCGGGCGCTCCGCGCGCGGCGCGCACAGCGTGGCGGCGATGATCCGTGTCACTGCCATGGGACCTTCAGGAGGCCACGGGGCAGCCCTTAGCGTTGCCGTAACGAGCCGGGCGCGACGCGGGCGGGTGCCGCTCCGAGGGCGGTGCGCACCCGGGGTGGTGTCGGCGACCCGTAGGGCTCATCACCGGCAGGGTGAAGGGAGCAGGATGTTCCGCAAGGTGCTGGTAGCGAACCGCGGGGAGATCGCGATTCGCGCGTTCCGCGCTGGCTACGAACTGGGGGCGCGCACGGTGGCCGTCTTCCCCCACGAGGACCGCAACTCTCTGCACCGGCTGAAGGCCGACGAGGCGTACGAGATCGGTGAGCCGGGCCATCCGGTGCGGGCCTACCTCTCCGTGGAGGAGGTCATCCGGGCGGCCCGTCTGGCGGGTGCCGACGCCGTCTACCCGGGTTACGGCTTCCTCTCCGAGAACCCGGAACTGGCGCGCGCGTGCGAGGAGGCGGGCATCACGTTCGTGGGCCCGTCCGCGCCGACCCTGGAGCTCACCGGGAACAAGGCGCGGGCCGTGGCGGCCGCGCGCGAGGCGGGCGTGCCCGTGCTCGGTTCCTCGGCGCCCTCCACCGACGTGGACGAACTCGTGGCGGCGGCCGAGGGCATCGGCTTCCCCGTGTTCGTCAAGGCCGTCGCCGGCGGCGGCGGCCGGGGCATGCGACGGGTCGAGGACCCGGCGACGCTGCGGGAGTCCATCGAGGCGGCGGCGCGCGAGGCGGAGTCCGCGTTCGGCGACGCGACCGTCTTCCTGGAGAAGGCCGTCATCGACCCGCGTCACATCGAGGTGCAGATCCTCGCCGACGGCGAGGGCGGTGTCATCCACCTGTTCGAGCGCGACTGCTCGCTGCAGCGCCGCCACCAGAAGGTGATCGAACTCGCGCCCGCCCCGAACCTCGACCCGGCGGTGCGGCAGCGGATCTGCGACGACGCGGTGCGGTTCGCCCGCCGGATCGGCTACCGCAACGCGGGCACCGTGGAGTTCCTCCTCGACCCCGACGGCAACCACGTCTTCATCGAGATGAACCCGCGCATCCAGGTCGAGCACACGGTGACCGAGGAGGTCACCGACATCGACCTGGTCCAGTCGCAGCTGCGCATCGCCGCCGGGGAGACCCTCGCGGACCTCGGCCTGACGCAGGAGTCCGTCGTCCTGCGCGGCGCCGCCCTGCAGTGCCGGATCACCACCGAGGACCCGGCCAACGGCTTCCGCCCGGACACCGGCATGATCAGCGCGTACCGCTCGCCGGGAGGCTCCGGCATCCGGCTCGACGGCGGCACCACCCATGCCGGCACGGAGGTCAGCGCCCACTTCGACTCGATGCTGGTCAAGCTGACCTGCCGGGGCCGCGACTTCAGGACCGCCGTCGACCGGGCGCGGCGCGCGGTGGCCGAGTTCCGCATCCGGGGCGTGTCCACGAACATCCCGTTCCTCCAGGCCGTGCTCGACGACCCGGACTTCCAGGCCGGCCGCGTCACGACGGCGTTCATCGAGCAGCGGCCGCACCTGCTGACCGCGCGTCACTCGGCCGACCGGGGCACGAAGCTGCTCACGTACCTCGCCGACGTGACCGTGAACAGGCCGCACGGCCCGCGGCCCGAGCTGGTCGCACCGGCCACCAAGCTGCCCCGGCTGCCCGCGGGGGAGCCGCAGGCCGGCTCCCGGCAGCGGCTGGCCGCGCTCGGCCCCGAGGACTTCGCGAGGAGCCTGCGCGAGTCGCCGACCCTGGGGGTCACGGACACCACCTTCCGCGACGCCCACCAGTCGCTCCTCGCGACCCGGGTCCGGACGAAGGACCTGCTGGCCGTCGCCCCGGCGGTGGCGCACACCATGCCGCAGCTGCTGTCCCTGGAGTGCTGGGGCGGCGCGACGTACGACGTCGCGCTGCGCTTCCTCGCCGAGGACCCGTGGGAGCGGCTGGCCGCGCTGCGCGAGGCCGTGCCGAACATCTGCCTGCAGATGCTGCTGCGGGGCCGCAACACCGTGGGGTACACCCCGTACCCCACGGAGGTGACGGACGCGTTCGTGCAGGAGGCCGCCGCCACCGGCATCGACATCTTCCGGATCTTCGACGCGCTCAACGACGTCGACCAGATGCGGCCCGCCATCGAGGCCGTGCGGGAGACCGGCACGGCGGTGGCGGAGGTGGCCCTCTGCTACACGTCCGACCTCTCCGACCCGGCGGAGAAGCTCTACACGCTGGACTACTACCTGCGGCTGGCCGAGAAGATCGTCGCCGCCGGGGCGCACGTCCTCGCGGTCAAGGACATGGCCGGCCTGCTGCGCGCGCCCGCCGCGGCCACGCTGGTCTCGGCGCTGCGCAGGGAGTTCGACCTGCCGGTGCACCTCCACACCCACGACACGGCGGGCGGTCAGCTGGCCACGTACCTCGCGGCGATCCAGGCCGGGGCGGACGCGGTGGACGGCGCGGTCGCCTCCATGGCGGGGACCACCTCGCAGCCGTCGCTGTCGGCGATCGTGGCCGCGACCGACCACTCCGAGCGGCCCACCGGCCTCGACCTCCAGGCGGTCGGCGACCTGGAGCCGTACTGGGAGAGCGTCCGCAGGATCTACGCGCCCTTCGAGGCGGGTCTGGACTCGCCGACCGGGCGCGTGTACCACCACGAGATCCCCGGCGGGCAGCTGTCCAACCTGCGCACGCAGGCCGTCGCGCTCGGTCTCGGGGACCGCTTCGAGGACGTCGAGTCGACGTACGCCGCCGCGGACCGGATGCTGGGCCGGCTGGTGAAGGTCACGCCGTCGTCGAAGGTGGTGGGCGACCTCGCCCTGCACCTGGTGGGTGCCGGGGTCGCGCCCGAGGACTTCGAGGCCGCGCCGAACCGGTTCGACATCCCCGACTCGGTCGTCGGCTTCCTGCGCGGCGAGCTGGGCACGCCGCCCGGCGGCTGGCCGGAGCCCTTCCGCACCAAGGCCCTGGAGGGCCGCCCCGCCCCCAAGCCTCCGCGGGACCTCACCGCGGAGGACCGCGCCGCACTCGCCAAGGACCGGCGCGCCACGCTGAACCGCCTCCTCTTCCCCGGCCCGACGCAGGCGTACGAGGCACACCGCCAGGCCTACGGCGACACCAGCGTGCTCGACAGCAAGGACTTCTTCTACGGGCTCCGCCCGGGGAAGGAGTACACCGTCGACTTCGGTCCCGGCGTGCGGCTGCTCATCGAGCTGGAGGCCATCGGCGAGGCCGACGAGCGCGGCATGCGCACCGTGATGTCCACCCTGAACGGCCAGCTCCGGCCCATCCAGGTGCGGGACAACGCCGCGGCCGCCGACCTCCCGGTGACCGAGAAGGCCGACCGGTCCGACCCCGGCCATGTCGCCGCGCCGTTCGCGGGCGTGGTCACCCTGGCCGTCGCCGAGGGCGACGAGGTCGAGGCCGGTGCGACGGTGGCGACCATCGAGGCGATGAAGATGGAGGCCTCGATCACCGCCCCGCGCGGCGGACGGGTGTCCCGCCTGGCCATCACGCGGATCCAGCAGGTGGAAGGCGGCGACCTCCTCGTCGAGATCGGGTGACGGGTCCGGACAGGACCCAGGGGGTGTCCTGCCGATGGTGCCGGGCTCGGCAGGACACCCCCTAGCGGCCCCGGCTCCGTTTAAGCGGTGACGAAATGGTGGTCGGGGTGGGGGCGCTCGGCGGAAGGTCGTCCCGGCACCCGGTGACGGGGGCCGACATCCACACCACCTTCCACCGTGAGGACGGCCATGACCAGCATGACCACCGCCGCCGGGACGAGCCCGGCGGCCGCCCGCCCCACCCGTGTGCTCCGAGGCCTGAAGGCGCTCGCCCTCGGCCTGACCGCGCTCGCGCTCGGGGTCGCGGGGACGACCGGGACCGCCACGCCGGCCGCCGCCGGCTCCCTGTCCCCGGGCGGCGCCTCCTTCACCGGCGACGCGAGCGCCGAGCTGGTGAAGAAGGAGGGCGACTCGTTCCGCATCTGGCAGAACGTCGACGGGGACGACCGGGTCTGGCCCTGGTCCGGTGACAGCGCGGTCAACGGCAGCGGCTGGAGCGGCGTCGACCCGGCCAAGGTGTACTTCGCCGACCTGAACGACGACGGGTACAAGGACCTCGTGCAGCTGGACGGCGACAGCTTCCGCGTCTGGTACCACAACGGCACGGCGACGTTCGGCGCCAACCCGTGGACCGGACTGCCGTTCCGCACCGGCGGCGGCTGGTCCGGCCACGACCCGTCGGCGATCTGGTTCGCGGACGTCGACGGCGACGGGCGGGCCGACCTCATCGACCGGAACGGCGACGAGCTCCGGTACTTCCCCAACCTCGGCAGCGGCAACAGCTGGGGCTCGGCGGTGACCATCGGCTACGGCTACGGCGGTCACGACCCGCGGGCGATCTGGTTCGCCGACCTCAACGGCGACCGGCGCGCCGAGCGCATCGAGAAGTTCGGGGACAGCTTCCTGGTCGCCCCCAACACCACCGGAGGCAATGGTGGTTGGCCGTGGGGCACCGCGTACTTCACCGGCAGCGGCTGGTCCGGCCAGGACCCGGCGGGCGTCTGGTTCGCCGACCTCACCGGCGACAACCGCGCCGATCTCGTCCAGAAGACCGGCGACGCCCTGAGGTACTTCCCCAACAACGGCTCCGGCAGCGGCCACACGAACTGGGCCGCGGCCGTCGGCGCCGGCGCCGGCTGGTCCGCCGTCGACCCCAAGGGCATCTACTTCGCCTGATCCTGCGGTACGGGGGTCCACAGGGACGGCAGCACACGGGGGAGGCGGCCCCGGGGCCTAGGGTCCCGGGGCCGCTTGCTGCCCCGGAGCGCCCAGCAACTCCCCCGCCAGCGGCGTTCGCTGGTGCAGCATCCAGCGCCCCGAGCGGCGCGAGGTGACGAGGCTGCAGCGCCGCAGCACCGACAGGTGCTGGGACACGGCGGCCGACGTGAGGTCCAGGTAGGACGCCAACTGGCTGGTCGACAGCGGCAGATCGAGGTGGGCGAGCAGCGCGGCCCTGCTCCGCCCGATCAGCTCGGCGAGCGGTTGCGCCGTCCCGCCGGACGCCTCGTCCGTCCACAGTCGGCCGATCCCCCGCGGCGAGTACGTGAGGGTCGGCTGGTACGGCTCGTTGTGCAGGACGAGGAGCCGCGGCCACGCGAAGACGCACGGGACGAGCAGCAGACCGGCACCGTCCGGCGAACGCCGTGCCGAGTGGAGGGGTTTGTCGATGAGGAGCCGGTCCACCTCGTAGCGCGCCTCGGGATGGAGGTCGTCGAAGACCTTGGCGAGGCCGCCCGTGGTGAGCTGGCCCGCCCGGTGCGCGATGTCGGCGTCGTGCAGGGCCCTCAACCGAGGCCACACCGGTTCGACGGCCGCCCGCCAGTACGCGGCCATCGCGTCCACGACGCCGGGCAGTTCCCGCTCCGGGTCCTCGTACAGCGGTCGCAGGAGGGCGGGCAGGCCGTCCCCCGTGCCCAGTTCGTCCAGTGCCGTCCGTACGACGTCGGCGGGTGTCGCGGCGATGGCGTCCAGTTCGTCGCGGAAGTGTCCGGTGAGCGCCTCCGGCGGCGGGGCGAGGAAGTCCGGCACGATCCGCGGGCCCTGGGCGAGCGCGCACAGCACCCTCAGGTCGAGGCCGCGCACCCGTCCGGTCGCGAACTCCAGCCAGGGCCGGTGCACCACGGCGTGGCGCGTGCCGGCGAGCACGGGGACGCTGTGCACGAGCTCCTCCAGCGGGGAGCGTGCGAACCGTATCCGCGTCAGATCGTCGGGCCCGAAGATGATCTCGATCACGCCAGGGAGCGTACCGCCGGCGGTCGGCGGGCACCTCCGGGCCGTCTCGTTGAGACTTAGCAACTAAGAAGCTTAGAATTCGCGGAGCCTTCGCACGGCCTGCCGCCCACCCGGGCGGCGGCGGGGGCTCCGCCGTGCCCGCGGGGCGCAGCCCCGACCGGCGGGTCGAGCAAGACGAGAAGGAGCTCCTCCGTGGCTTCCCACCGCCGCCCGAAGCAGACCGGTCCGCGCCGTACCGGGGTTCTCACCGTGACGGCCGCGGCGGCTGTCGCCCTCTCCACGCAGGCCGCCTCCGCGGACCCGCTGCCCGACCCGAACAAGAAGGGCGTGCAGGCGCAGATCGATCGGCTCTACGAGCAGGCGACACAGGCGACGGAGAAGTACAACGGGGCCGGCGAGAAGGCCGAGACGCTGAAGAAGCAGGTGGCGACGCTGCAGGACGCCGCCGCGCGCAAGCAGGGCGAGCTCAACGAACTCCGCGACCGGATCGGCACGGTGGCGGCCGGCCAGTACCGCGCGGGGGGTCTCGACCCCGCCCTGCAGCTCTTCCTCTCCGGCGATCCGGACACCTATCTGGAGAGGGCGTCCACCCTCGACCGGGCCGGGGACCGGCAGACGGCCGTCCTGCAGCAGTTCCTCTCCCAGCAGCGGGCGCTCCGGCAGCAGCGCGCGGAGGCGTCCGAGAAACTGCGCGACCTGGACGAGGTGCAGACGGAGCTCGGCCGGCGGAAGGGCGAGATCCAGGGCAAGCTCCGCGAGGCCCAGCGGCTCCTCAACACCCTGACGGCGAAGGAGCGTGCGCGGATCGCGGAGGCGGAGGACCGCGCCGACCGCGCGAGCGCCCGGGTCGACCTGGGCGACGAGACGAGCGCGTCGACGCGCGCGGCCGCCGCCTTCGCCGCCGCCAAGAGCCGTGTCGGCCTGCCGTACGTCTGGGGTGCGAGCGGACCGACGTCCTTCGACTGCTCGGGCCTCACCTCGTGGGCGTTCCGTCAGGCCGACGTGTCCATACCGCGCACGTCGCAGGCGCAGGCGAACATCGGCACCCGCATCGACTCCCTCGGCGCCCTCAGGCCCGGCGACCTCGTCATCATGCGCACCGACCTGAGCCACGTCGGCTTCTACGCGGGCAACGGGCAGATCCTCCACTCCCCCAAGCCGGGCGCGAAGGTGCGCTACGAGTCCATCGCCCGCAGCGGCATGCCCTTCATGTGGGGCGTGCGCGTCGGCTGACGCCCCGCACCGTCGACGGCCCCCCGACCTGCCCGTCTACTATGAAACCGAGTGCGGGAACGGCGGAGAGGACACGGCGCATGCGTCGGCTGGGGGAGCTCGAGGCGGAGATCATGGACCGCTTCTGGAGATGGGACCGCCCCGCGACCGTCCGCGAGGTCGTCGACGACATCAACCAGGACCGGGACGTCGCCTACACCACGGTGACCACGGTCACGAGCATCCTCTTCCACAAGGGCCACCTCACACGCACCCGCGAGGGGCGGGTCTGGCACTACGAGGCCGTCGCGTCACGCGAGGCGTACGCCGCGGCGCTCATGGAGGACGGCCTGGGGGCCAGCGAGGACCGGCCGGCGGCTCTCGCCCGGTTCGTGGAGAACCTCGACGCCGACGAGATCGCCGCCCTCCGCAAGGCCCTCCGCGGCGTCGGACGGCGGGACAAGGGGTGAACGCGGCCCCGGCCCTGCTGGGGTACGCGGCCGTCGTGGGCTTCGCCGTGCCGCGCCTGATGACGCGCAGCGCCTGGCCGTACCGGACCCCCGCGCCGGCCGCGGCCGTGTGGCTCGCCCTGACCGTGTCGTTCACGCTCGCGGTGGCGCTCGCCGCCTCCCAGCTCGCGACGCCGACCGAGCACCTCCACGCGGGGCTGCTCGGCCTGCTGCACGCCTGCGGTCTCGGCGCCCCGGCGCCTGCGCCGAGCCCCTCCACCGCGCAACGACTGGCCCTGGCCTTGCCCCTCGCCGTCGTCACCGCCGTCGTCGCCGCGTCCCTCTTCCACCTCGCCCGCACGGGGCTCGTCCGCGCCCGGCACCGCGACCGGCTCGACAAGGTGGGGGTGCGCTGCGAGCGCCTCCGCGTCACGGTCCTCCCCCATGCCACGCCGGGGGCGTACTGCCTGCCGGGATTCCGCTCGCGGATCGTCGTCAGCGACGCCGCCGTGGAGCTCCTGACGGAGGAGCAGATGGGCGCGGTCCTCGCCCACGAGCGGGCGCACGTCTCCGGCCGCCACCACGTGCTCCTCGCCGCCGCGCACGGTTTCGCCACCGTCTTCCCCCGGCTTCCGCTGGCGCGCCTCGCCCGCGAGCAGCTGGCCGTCCTCCTGGAGATGGCGGCGGACGATCGCGCGCTGCGACACCACTCCCGCGAGGTCCTCGCGACCGCGATGTACGAGATGGCCGCGAGCCGCGCCCCCGAGGGCGCCTTCGCCGTGGGCGGGTCGACGGCGCTGCTCCGCATGAGCCGCGTCCTCGGCCCCCACCGGACTCCGCACCCGGCGTTCCGCGGCTCCATGGCCTCGCTCGCCCTCGCCGTCCCGCTGCTTCCGCTGCTGGTCGCCTGCCCGCCCGGCTTCTGATCCCTCCGGGGCCGGGCGCCGCGCCACGGGGGCTGCTTCAGGTGGCCGTCGAGCCCGTGGGCCTGAACTCGACGGTGCGGTCCGGTCGGCCCGTGTCGAGGCGTACCGGCTCCGCGGCCTTGAGCAGTCCGCAGTGGACGACCTGGCCGTACATGGGGGTGGGGCGTCCCGGCGCGCTCAGGAGCCGGACCCCCGGGCGAGGAGGGGGAGGCGGGCGAGGGTGTCGCGGGCGCGGCGCCCGCCGGCGGTCCTGGGGACCATGAGGCGGACGTTGAGGCCGATGCGCTGCTTCCTGCGCACCAGGGGGCTGTGGGTGGCGTGGTAGCGGGCGAAGGCGGCCGTGTGGTCGTCGGGGCGGTCGGCGAGCGCGGCCGCGAGCCGGTGGGCCCCGACGAGGGCGAGTTCGGCGCCCGCGCCGGAGGCGGGCGAGGCGCACCAGGCGGCGTCGCCGACGAGGGCGACGCGGCCGGTGGACCAGGCGGGGAGGTGGATCTGGCCGAGGGCGTCGAAGTAGAGCGCCGGGTCGTCGAGCGCGTCCGCGAGGAGGCGGGGCACGTGCCAGGAGGTGTCGCCGCCGAACGCGTCGCGCAGGAAACGCCGTTGCCGGCCGGTGTCGCGGTGGTCGTGGGCGAGGGGCGTCGAGCGGAACATGAAGTAGGCCTTGGCCCGGGCGTGGTTGCCCGAGCGGTAGACGCCGGCCATTTTGCCGGGGGTGTTGTGCATCGTGACCCAGCGGTTCTCGCCGAGGGCGGGGTCGGCGTCGGCGAAGGCGAAGTAGTGGCCCTTGAAGCGGAGGAAGCGTTCGGTGGGCCCGAAGGCGAGGCGGCGGACGTTCGAGTGGAGGCCGTCGGCGCCGACGACCAGGTCGAAGCGGCGCGGGGCGGCGCCGTCGAAGGTGACGGTGACGCCGTTCCCGTCCTGCTCCAGGGTGTGGATCGACGCGCCGAAGAGGTACTCGACGTCGGTCTCCTCCCGGAGCAGGGCGACCAGGTCGCCGCGCATGATCTCGACGGCGCCGGGGGTGCGGATGTCGATGCGGGCGGTGGTGCGGCCGTCGGCGTCGACGAACTTCATGCCGTGGACGTCGGCGGCCGCGGCCTCGACGGCGGGCCCGATGCCCATGTCCGCGGCAACCTCCAGGGCTTGGCCGCGCAGGTCGACGCCGTTGCCGCCGGTGCGCGGGGCGGGTGCGCGTTCGACGACGGTCGGGCGGAATCCGTGCCGGGCGAGCCGGTGGGCGAGGGTGAGACCTGCGATGCTCGCGCCGGAGATGAGGATGCGCTCGTTCATGTGCTCTCCTCTATGCTAATTGGAACAACGATTCCAGATGAGTATGTGGAAGGAGCGTTCCAGATGTCAACGCCGGGGAGTGCCGGGCGCCGCGCCGACGCGGTCCGCAACCGGGGGCTCGCGCTGGAAGCGGCCACGGAACTGCTGTCCGAGCCGGACGCCGCCCTGACCGTCGAGGCCATCGCGAAGCGCGCCGGCCTGGGCGCCGGGACGGTCGTACGGGCCTTCGGCGGCAAGGAGGCCCTCCTCGACGCCGCCGTGGCGGGCCTGCTCGAACCGATCGTCCTGCGCGCGCGGGAACTGCGCGGGAGCACCCGGCCGGACGAGGCACTCCGCACGTTCCTCGCCGAACTCATGGACGTCCACGCCGCGCACCACGGCGTCGGCGACCGGCTCTCCGGCCTCGACCTGCCTGCCACCGACGCCCTGCGCGCCGAACTCGTCGCCGCCGTCGAGGAGATGATCGACCGCGGACGCGGAGCCGGGCTCCTGCGCACCGACCTCGACGCCGGCCTCCTGACGACGCTCGTCGGCCGGACCGCGTACGCCGTCGCCCGCGGCCGGACCGCGGACCACGACCCGACCGAGGCCTACCTCACCGTCCTGATGGACGGCCTGCGCCCGCGACCGTGAGCCCTTCGCGCACGTGACCGTGCACCGAACGCCCGGTCGACCCGCGCCATCCGTGTGAGGGAGCGCCCAGCGTCACGATCAAGCCGAACCCAGGGCGCGGGGCATGGGCCGACGGGCGGTGGGGCACCGATGGTCGCGTGCCCCACACAGACGAGACACAGCGATTCACCGCCTTGTCGGCACGGCTGACCGGCTTCGGCGACGAGGAACTGACGGCCACCGGGCTCGTCGAGACGTACCGGGCGGTGGCCGCGGAACGGCTCGGCGCGGAGCCGTACCGGCGCCTCCTGAGCGGGACGGAGGAACCGGCCGGCGCCCTGGACGGCGAGCTGGGGGTGTCGGCCCGCGCGTTGACGTACCTCTGGTACACGGGCAGTTGGCCGGGTCCCCCACCGCTCCTGGTGTCCCCGCGGGCCTACGCCGAGGGCCTGGTGTGGAAAGCGGCCGGCCTCACGGCCCCCGCCGCGGCTCCCGGAGGGTACGGCAGCTGGGCCGAGGGGGCGGGCCGGTGACGCGGTACGACGTGATCGTCGTCGGCGCCGGCGTCGCGGGTTCCCTCGTCGCACACCGGCTCGGCCGGGGCGGGCGGCGCCGGGTCCTGGTCCTGGAGGCGGGCGCGGCCGACCCCCGCCCCCACGGCGCCGACACCGACCCGCTGACCGCGTACCTGACGGCCGCGGGCCGACTGCCCGGCACCGGCCACCGGCCCCATCCGGCCGCGCCCTGGCCCGAGGTGACGGACCTCGCCGGCACGGACGGGACGCCCGGCTTCAGGGCGGCCGGGCACCTGCGCCAGGACGGCCCGCTCCCGTACGCCAGCGGATACGTCCGCGTGAACGGCGGCACCGGCAACGTGTGGACGGGGCTCGCGCCCCGCATGCTGCCGGAGGACTTCGACACCGAGTCGTTCGGGTACGGGCGGCGGTGGCCGCTCGGCTACGACGACCTGGAACCCCACTACCGGGCGGCGGAGGAACACCTGGGGGTCGCCGCGGACGCCGACGAGCAGCGCGCGCACCTCGGCCTGCGCTTCCCCGACGGTTACGCGTTCCCCATGCGGCCGCTGCCCGCCGCGCGTCTGGACCGCGTCCTCGCGACCCGGCTCGACGGGCGGCGCGTCAAGGACCCCGTCGCCCTGAGCGAGGTCGAACTGAAGGTGGTCGGCACCCCGCACGCCCGCAACGGCGTCCCGGACCCCCGGTTCGACGGCGGCCGGGGCTACGTCCCGCGCGGACGGGACGGGCGGCCCGATCCGGACAACCGGTGCGTGGGCAACGCGAGTTGCATCCCGCACTGCCCCTCGTACGCGAAGTACACCCCGCTCAGGACCCAGGGGCGGTGGAGCACGTCCGTCACGCTCCGGGACCGGTCCGTGGTGAGCCGCGTCCTCGTCGACGGGCGGGGGCGCGCCACGGGCGTGGAGTACCGCTCGTACGACGGGGAGGTGTCCGTCGCGCACGCCGACGTCGTCGTGCTCGCCGCCCACGCGGTGGAGAACGCCCGACTGCTGCTCCTGTCCGGGCTCGCCGGGCGCAGCGGCCAGGTGGGCCGGAACCTGATGGACCATCCGGTCCTGCTGACCTGGGGGCTGCTGCCCGAGGGCGAGCACGGGGGGTCCTACCGGGGGCCCGGGTCCGTCTCGGGCTTCGAGGGCTTCCGCGGGGGCCCGGCGCGCCGGCTGCGGGCGCCGTTCCGCGTGGAGTTCGGGACGTGGGGCTGGATCTGGGCGAAGGGGCCGGTCGAGACCGACGTGGACCACTTCCTGACCGAACGCGGACTGCTCGGCGGGGAGTTGAGGGCGGCGCTCGGGGACAGGCTCCGCCGGCAGTTCGCCCTCCAGTTCGAGATGGAGCAGGGCGCCGACCCGGCGAACCGGGTCACCCTCCACCCGTCCGAGCGCGATGCGCTGGGCCTCCCCCGGCCCCTGGTCACCTACGACCTCGACGAGCACGTCAAGGAGGGCATGGCGGCCGCCCGTGCCGTGTCGGACCAGCTCTTCGCGCTGCTCGGCGCCGAGGACCACACGGACTACACGCCGTCGGCGGCCTGGCCGGGGCGCTTCGAGCACCGCGGCCGCACCTACGGCTACCGCGGGGCCGGCCACGCGGCCGGGACCCACATCATGGGCGACTCCCCCGCCACCTCGGTGGTGGACGCCTGGCAGCGCTGCTGGGACCACCCCGGCCTGTACGCGGTGGGCTGCGGCAGCATGCCGTCGGTGGCCACCTCCAACCCGACCCTGACCATGGCCGCGCTGGCACTGCGCAGCGCCGAGCGCGTCGAGGCGGACCTGACGGCCCGCGACCGACTGCCGACCACCGGCCCGACCACCCCGGGAGCCCCCTCGTGACCCCGCTGCCCCTGCCGCCCGTGCCCGAGCCCTTCCAGCTGCCGTTCCACTACGGGGCGTTGCACCAGATCGGCGTCGACTGGCTGGTGGACCCCGACCCGGTCCACACCCTGCTCGCCAAACACCATCCGGACCTGACCGCGGCCACGTTCGACGACGGACGCGCGCTGGTCTCGCTCGACTACCAGCTGTACTTCGCCCAGTACGCGTTCGGCGGCGGCGTCACCCAGGAGATCGAGTTCAACGTCATCGCCTTCCCGACCGCCGAAGCGGACCGGCTGCCCCGGCTGACCTACGAGCGGTACGCGCGGGGCTGGGACCAGACGAAGCTGCTCGGCATCGCCCGCCTGCACGTCGTCTGCGACAACCCGTTCGCGATCAGGGCCGGGCGCGAGCTGTACGCCGAACCCAAGTACCCCGGCTGGTTCGAGGTCGGCCTGCCGTCCCTCAACGGACCCGCGGGCGCGACCTGGACCGTGCGCTGCAAGGCCGCCGAGGTCGGTCCGGACGACGTCCTGGAACGGGGATCGGCGCCGCTGCTCGACCTCGCGGCCAGGCTGGACGGCCTGACCGCCGTCGCGGCCGACTCCGCCCCGATCACCGGCTACGGCACCGACCGCGAGGGCCGCCTGCTCGCCGGACCGATGAACGTCTACCAGCCCTACTCCTGGTACGACCTCTCCGCCGCCGAGCACTCCGGGCGCACCCGCCTCACCGTCCACGCCCCGGACGGCGACCTGGGCCGCGACCTCCGCACGGTCCTCCCGGACGGCACACCGGCGGCGGGCGCCTGGACGTACCAGTCACCCCCGGTGGCCGCCCACAACCGCCCGTACTACCTGTCGGCGGGGCCGCGGCCGTAGGGGTGCCGATCAGGCGGTGCGCAGGGCGTCGGCGATGCCCCGGGCCAGGAACGGGATCCGGTGCGCGGGGACGCCCGCGATGTTGATGCGGCCGGACGTGGTGCCGTAGATGCCGGACCGGTGCCGCATCCGGCGCATCTGCTCGGGAGTGAGGGGCAGCATCGAGAACATGCCCTTCTGCCGTGCGAGGGCCCGCGCCGGCTCCTCGTGGCCGAGGGCGGCCAGGTGGGCGACGAGGTCCGTCCGGTTGGCCGTGACGCGGTGGCGCATGACGTCGAGTTCGGCGAGCCACACGGCCTTCAGGCGCTCGTCGCCCAGGACGGTGGCGACGACGGCGGCGCCGTGGTCCGGCGGCATCGAGTAGAGGGTGCGGGCGGCGTTCTGCAGGGCGGTCTCGACGTGCCGGAGCGCCCGTGCGGAGGAGCCGAGGACGACGGCGCAGCCGGTGCGGTCGCTGTAGAGGCCGAAGTTCTTGGAGCAGCTGACGGCGATCAGCACTTCGGGGAGGCGTTCGGCCAGCATCCGGGTCGGGCCGAGGTCGGCGTCGAGGCCGTCGCCGAGGCCGTGGTAGGCGAGGTCGACGAAGGGGACCCAGCCGTTGGCCGCGGCGAGCCCGGCGAGCCGTTCCCACGTGCCGAAGGAGGGGTCGGCTCCGGTGGGGTTGTGGCAGCAGCCCTGCAGCAGGACGACGTCGCCGGGACCCGCCTCGCGGAGGTCGTCCAGGAGGTCCTCGTCGTCCGGCCGCCCGGCGGGGCCGAGCCAGCGGTACGTGCGGACGGTGAGGCCCGCGCCTTCGAGGATGGGGCGGTGGTTGACGTACGCCGGGTCGCTGATCCACACCGTGGTGCCGGGGCGGGTCTGCCGTACGAGGTCGGCGAGGAGGCGCAGGGCGCCGGTGCCCGCCACGGTCTGGACGGCCGTCGCGCGCGAGGTGAGGGCCTCGGTGCCGAGGACGGTGGTGAGCATGGCGTCGTTGAAGGCGGTGTTGCCCGACAGGCCCAGGTACTCCTTGGAGCCGGAGCGTTCCGCCAGGCGCATCTCGGCCTCCTTGACCGCCGCCATGACCGGAGTGACCCCGGTGTGGTCGCGGTAGACGCCGAGGACGAGGTTGAGGCGGTCCGGGCGCGGGTCGGCGGCGTACTCGGCGGTCAGGTCCCACAGCGGGTCCACGGGCGGGGCGGGGAGCAGCTCAAGCATCGGCGGACACCTTGGTTCGGGAGGAGCGTCGGCGTCGGTTGGCGAGCGCGACACCGAGGGTGATCAGGGGGACGCCGACCACGACGGGCAGGGTCGGCGACTCGTGGAGCAGGGGAACGGCGAGCAGGACGACGGCGACGGGGCTGAGGCTGCCGACGACGGAGCTGCGCTCCGGGCCGAGCCGGCGGATCGCGAAGGCGTAGAGCAGTCCCGCGCACAGGCCGACGCCCAGGCCCTGGACGACGAGGAAGAGCGCGATGTCGCCGCCCTCCGCGCGGGCGAGGCCGGTGGGCAGGACGCCGGTCAGGCTCAGCAGCGCGATGACGGCGAAGGAGGGCAGGCACAGCAGGCCGATGGAGCCGACGGGGTCGAGGTCGACCTCCCGCAGGCCCACGGTGTAGAGCGCCCACAGTCCGCTGGCCACGAGCAGCGTTCCCGTGCCGAGGAGGACGTCCGCGTCGAGGGACGCGGTGTAGCGCCACACCAGGGCCACGACGCCGGCCACGATGAGGGCGAGGCCGGCCGCCTGGGTGCCGCGCGGGGCGCTCTTGCCGCCCGCGACCATGAGGGCCGAGACGAACAGCGGGACCATGCCGGGCACGATCGCGCCGACGAAGGCCGCCGACGTGAGGGATCCGCCGTACATGGCGGCGAGGAAGAACGGGACCCCCGCACCGCAGATGATCTTTGCGGCGGGGCCGAACCGCACGGCGGCCAGCCGGCGCCTGCGCCGCCACAGGGCCGGGGCGAGGACCACGAGGGGCACGCCGAAGCGCAGCAGCGCGGCGTCCGCGGGCAGCAGCGTCGAGCTGCTCAGGGCGCGGGCGCTGAGCGCGAACGCGGCCCAGATGGTCACGGTGAGCAGCAGCGCGAGCATGCCGACGGCGTGCGGCGAGAGCCCCGGGAACCGTCCGGTGCGGGGTTGCGCGTCCTGTCCGCCGGACGGAGCCCGCCTGTCCGGCGCCTCCGCCGTGCTCTCCCCCGCCGATTGCGTTACGGCCACCGGCCATTCCTCCCGCTCGTAGCCCTTCGGGCGGAACCGACGTCCGGCTTCACCCCCGAACAGCAACGCTAGGGCTTCGGGCGGGGCAGACGATTGCCAGTTATGCCCTCCAGGCATAGCGTGGGGGCAGAATCTGCCAAGTCCAGCCAAGGAGAGCCCATGGACGCCGTGGACTTCCAGATCATCCACGAGCTTCAGGCGGACGGGCGCCTGTCGAACCAGGACCTCGCCGACCGGATCCGGCTGTCCCCCTCCCCCTGTCTGCGCCGGGTGCGCCGCCTGGAGGAGTCGGGACTGATCGGCGGCTACACGGCCACCGTCGACCAGGTCGCCTTCGGCCTTCCGATCACCGTCTTCGTGCGGATCCGCCTGGAGCGCCACACGGCGGAGGCGGTCAACGTGTTCGAGCAGCACGTCGGCCTCATCGACCACATCCAGGACTGCTATCTGATGGCCGGCAGCAGCGACTACCTGCTCAGGGTCGTCATCGAGAGCCTGGAGGCCTACGAGGCCCTCGTCCGCACCCGTATCCACGCCATCCCCGGCATCGCGTCGATCGAGTCCAGCTTCGCCTTCGGCAGCGTCAAGCAGTCGAGGGTCTACCCCCGGCCGGGCGTCCCGTCCCGCCCGCGCACCGGTGGCACCGGCGGCTGATCCCGGGTCGGCCACCGACGGCTGCCCGCCCGGCG